>JAITNC010000026.1 GCA_031290675.1 Campylobacteraceae bacterium
TTTTAGATATTTGTTATCTCTTATCAACGCTTCAAGAGAACCTCTAAGGCTGTGAGGCATCTGCTCTATACCTTTTTGGCGAATCTCGTCTAGCGACAATTCAAACAAATCCTCGTCCATCGGACCAACAGGCTCTATCTTGTTTGCGATACCGTCAAGTCCTGCCAAAAGCATAGCGGCAAACGCCAAATACGGGCAAGCTGAAGAGTCTGGAAATCTCATCTCAACACGTACTGACTTCTCGCCCGCTCCGTAAGGTATACGGCAAGATGCTGACCTGTTTTGTGATGAAAACGTCAAGATGGAAGGGGCTTCAAAACCCGGAATCAATCTCTTGTAAGAGTTCGTTGATGGGTTTGTAAACGCCGCTACACTTCTTGCGTGCGCCAAAATACCGCCGATATAGTATCTCGCCATATCGCTTAGATTTGCGTAAGCACCTTGTTTGAAAAACAGGTTTTTACCCTCTTTCCATATAGACTGGTGTACGTGCATACCGCTGCCGTTGTCGCCGTAAAGCGGTTTTGGCATAAATGTAGCTGTTTTGCCGTTGAGGTGAGCGACCATTTTGACTACATATTTGTATTTTTGTACATTGTCGGCAGCTTCTACCAAAGAGCCAAATCTCACGCCTATCTCGCCTTGACCCTGCGCTACTTCGTGGTGAACGACGAAAGTTTCAAGTCCTATTTGATTTAACACTTGAACCATCTCAGCTCTCAAATCAACCATAGAATCTATCGGCTGGCAAGGGAAGTAACCGCCTTTTGTGCCGGGTCTGTGACCTGTATTGTAGCCGTCTTTGTACTCGGTCGCGCTGTTCCACGTGCCTTCTTCGGAATCAACTTCGTAGTATCCACAGTTGATATCATCTCTTATCTTTACATCGTCAAATACGAAAAACTCATTTTCAGGCCCGAAATACGCAGCGTCGCCAAGACCGGAATTTTGTAGATGAAGAAGAGCTTTTTTAGCGATACTTCTCGGACACTTCTCGTAGAGTTCGTTTTTGTATATATCGTATACATCACAAAATACAACTGCCGTAGAGTCAGCCGTGAAAGGGTCTAAAAAAGCGGTCGGAACATCAGGTATAAGCATCATATCTGACCTGTTGATAGGCTGCCATGCTTCTATGGAAGAGCCGTCAAAAGGGATACCTTTGATAGAGTCCGTATCTATAGCGTTCATACTGTACGTCAAGTGATGCCAAGCACCTTTTAGGTCCGTAAATCTGAAATCTACAAATTTTACCTCGTGTTTTTTACAAAACGCAAAAAACT
Organism: Campylobacteraceae bacterium; assembly: GCA_031290675.1. GTDB lineage: Bacteria > Campylobacterota > Campylobacteria > Campylobacterales > Campylobacteraceae > JAIRKW01. The sequence continues at coordinate 1,284 of JAITNC010000026.1, forward strand.
CTTCAACACTGTTTACAAATTTGCCCATAAAATCTCCTTGAAAATTTTTTTGTATATTATACTTTTTATCAGCATAAAAATCGCATTAAATTTGCTTAAAATTTGACCATTTGCCTATCTCTTTTTGAAAAAACAGCACACGTTTCGTATCCGCAGGCTTTTGCTATCTTTATCGCCTCGTCGCTTTTGAAGCCTATGTGTTCTATTTCGTGGGCGTCTGAACCAAAAGTGATGGGTATATCAAGCTCGCTGGCAAGCTGCAAAAGCGCAGATGAGGGGTACTGCTCGCCTATGGGCTTTCTAAATCCCGCCGTGTTTATCTCTATAACCAGAGCGTTTTTTTTGATAGCCCTCATGGCTTTCCCAGCCAAAATGCGAATGTCTGTTTTGGGCAAAAACTTAAAGATTTTCAGCAAGTCCAGATGTCCTACGATATCAAAAAGCCCGCTGTTAGCCAAAGCCTCTATAGCGTTAAAATACTCTTTCCATATATAGTCAATATTTTTATCTTTGTACGTACCTATAAATTCGGGATTGTCAAATCCCCAGCCGCTCAAAAAGTGTACCGAACCTATAAAATAATCCACCTCCTGCCTCATAACCCGCTCATCTATCAGCCCTTTCAAAAAGTCCACTTCATAAGCAAACAGTATCTCTATTTGGGCTTTAAACTCCTCTTTGACATCTCGCACTATCTGCGTGTAAACGTCTATCTCTTTGAAGCTCATACGGTACTCTTCGTCAAATTTCATAGGGGCGTGGTCTGAAAAACCAAAGTACTTCACCCCCATCTCAACCGCTTTTTTCGCATACTCTCGCGCATCACCGTGTGCGTGGTGGCAGAGAGGTGTGTGGTTGTGCAAATCAACTATCATTATTTGTCCTTCAATCTCAATTTTTTCTAAGATATTATTGCTATAAAGTTGAATTATATATAATTTTGTATATAATTTCGCACGTTTTTTATAAATAGAGGAGTTTTTTATGGAACAAATAAAATTTGATATTGTCAATGAAAAACTTAATACCATAAAAGAGCTCAACAAAGAGATTGAAGCTTTTATGCACAAACAGTCGGAACTTTTCGCGGTTTTAAATGAAAAATTTCCAAAAATAGAGCAATTTTCCAACGCCCTCAAGGACGCAAATGAACTTTTTATGTTTATAGAAAATATCACAGAGTGTGCTGACACGAGCCTTGATGAGCTAAAAAACATACAGCTTTTATATGTCAGCGAGCGTGAAAAAGAGGAAGAGGCGAGGGCAGTGTTGAAAGAGAAATTGAAACTTATATTGTTGAAGATTGAGTGATGGCTGTGGGCGCTGAACTTTTATCTCCCGCAGGGAATTTTGAAAAACTAAAAATAGCATTATCTTACGGAGCGGACGCTGTTTACGGCGGAGTGAGCCATTTCTCCTTGCGCATACGCTCAGGCAAAGAGTTCACTTACGAGAGCTTCAAAGAGGCTATTGACTACACGCACGCTTTGGGCAAAAAACTCTATGTAACGATAAACGGCTTTCCGTTCAACTCACAGCTTGGACTGCTTGAAAAACATATAGAAACAGTAGCCTCTATGCAGCCAGACGCTTTCATCATCGCAGCTCCGGGTGTTTTGAGGCTCTCAAAAAAGATAGCCCCGCATATACCGATACACCTCTCAACGCAGGCAAATGTACTGAATTATCTGGACGCTGAAGCGTATTATGAGATGGGTGTGAAACGTATAGTAGCCGCCAGAGAGGTCAGCTTAAATGACCTCAAAGAGTTCAAAAAGCGACTGCCTCAGCTTGAGATAGAGGTTTTTGTGCACGGTTCCATGTGTTTTGCTTACAGCGGCCGATGTCTGATAAGTGCGGTGCAAAGCGGGCGTGTGCCAAATCGTGGAAGCTGTGCGAATGACTGTAGATTTGCCTATACTCTTTACGCCAAAAATGAGGAGAGCGGGACGCTTTTTCGCATTGAGGAGCGGGAAAATGAGGGTACTTATATATTTAACGCTAAAGATTTAAATCTTATGGCGCACATAGGGGAGATACTTGGAAGCGGCGTTATTGACGCTTTGAAGATAGAGGGAAGGACGAAAAGTCCGTACTATGCCGCTACCGCCACAAACGCTTACAGAAAAGCCATAGACAGTTTTAACGCAGGCAAAACAGATATGAGCGTCTACCAAAAAGAGCTTGAGAGTATCAAAAACAGAGGCTTCAGCGAGGGTTATCTGATACAGCGGCCATATGAGCGAAACAATACGCAAAATATAGACTCCACGCTCTTAGAAGGCACTCATCAAGTTTACGCTGAGGTGAACGAGGACGGGGTTAGTTTCAAAGCGAAAGATAGAGTTGATGTGGGCGGGATTTACGAGCTTTTGACACATAGCGAGATAACAGCATGCGATAACGATGTAGGGAAAGTTTGGAGCGAAGATGGCGTTTGGAAGATAAGCCTAAACGAGCTTAAAAGCGTTAGCGGCAAACTTTTTGACGCTGTCCACAGCGGAAACACAAATGATATACTTTTGCCTTGTCCGCTGCCGCCGTTTACGTTTTTCAGGAAAGAGATATAAAGCGCGAGTGTTTTGGTCAAAAATCATGTATAATAAAAGCTATTTTTATGACTTTCAAGAAGGAGATAGATTATGAGATCGTTTTTATGTATCGCGTTATCAGCATTTTGGCTTTTTGCGGCGGACGGTCTTTTTACTGTTACATACTCTGAAAACAACACAATCTGCGGCGAGTTTGTATCGCTCCTCAACGGTGATATCAAAAAAAACGGCAAGATAGCGTTGGACAAACATAAAGAGTTCAATTTCATCAAGTACAAAGGGGAGTGGGGCGAGGACTATAAAAGTTACACCGCTTACTTTGACATCAACAACGACGGAGTTGATGAAACTTTTGTGAAAAATCAGTACAAGTCTTACCAAGAGCCAAATACCATTATGACAGACTACAGCTATGAGAGCAAACAAGAAGGCATACCGCTTTATATGTCTGTTAAGGACAAAAAGAGTGGTCTATATAGTATAGCTCTTTTGGAGTTTTCAACTGATTTTCATCTTGCGGGCGGACACGGGTGTGCGGAGAATGAGTATTCTGAAGCCCTGCCTGCCACCTGCGCCGCTTTAGGCACTTGTACTATTTACAATACTACGCTCTACCCGTCATATTTTGGAGGCAAATACTATATCGCAGCGTTTGGAAAGGGTAGTCGTCTAAATGTAAGCGAAGACCCAAAGCCAAGCGTTATGGACGGCGGATATGGTATATTGAACGCCTCCACGATAGCCTCTTTGGTTGAGATAAATCCTGATAATTCTAAAGATTTTGTGTGTGTGATAACAAGGGAAACACTCAAGCATTAGGTGTATATGGAGATTTTGACTTCATGCGGAAGCCTTTGGAAAATCTCCCTCCTCTGTCATTGCGAGCCTGTAGCCAAGCGTGGCAATCCATCTTTCTTTTATCTTTCACGCAATAACCTTATTGCAACTCAGTTGCATTTTGTAGTTAATTCCCCTCCTGCGGATGGGGGCGTAGGACGGGGTGGTTTTGTCTTGCTCCAATTACGAATTAATGTATGGATTGCCATGTCGCTTCGCTCCTCGCAATGACGGAGAAGCTGAGATGCTTCGCTTCGTTTACGCATGACAATGGTGGGCTACGCCGAAGCCATGACACAGGAGGGCGGTGTTGTGTAGCCACTCTCCTCGTGTTAATACAATGGATTGCCACACCTAAATACAAGCCTATAACGACATAAGATTTTGATAAAAAGTTATATTTATCTATGTTTGGATATAATAATAGCTTGCAAAAAAATTTAGGAGTACGTGAAGTGAAATTTGTTTCTATTATTATAGGAAGCAAAAG
>JAITNC010000189.1 GCA_031290675.1 Campylobacteraceae bacterium
TACTTCAAACCTGCTGCTTTGGGCGACGTGATAGATGTCAAAACAGAGATACTTCAGCTCAAAGGCGCGTCTATAGATGTCTTGCACACTATATACAAAGGCGAGGAGAAACTTTTTAGCGCGAAAATCCTTATAGTATTTGTCAAAGAGGGGCGACCTTTGAGGCTAACAGACGATATGCGGGAGTTTTTTCTAAAAATTTGACATATATGGTTATATCATTTACAATACTTTAAATTTCATAAGTTTTTTTTACATTTTATGTAAAATAATTTCACCGTTACTTTGACATAATATTAATTTTTATAGTATAATGACTCTTCTATAATAAAGCCACAAGCAAGTGAGGAGTAAAAGATGTCAAGTACAAAGAGTACAAAAGGTTATCTCAAGAGGCAGTTGGGTAAGAGTTTATTTTTCAAGGCAGCCTTTTTTGTATTGGCTACGTGTTTTATATTTAATGCAGACTTACAAGCGCAAACATTTGGCGGTAGTGATAATAATAGAACGTTTAAGATTAAATCTAAAGACAATATCAAAGGCGATATAGTGATATTTGGAAATACGATTTTAGGAGAGGGTGGAGTTTGCGCTACTGAGGATAAAAACAATAACTTCATAGATAGCATCACATATTTTAACAAAGTTCCAGGTTTATCAACTTTTAGCTCATCTTCAAGCAAATTGATACTTCCTACTGGTTCTACTATAGTAAAAGCATATATTTATTGGCAAGGCAGAGCCACTGTTGGCGGAGTTAATAACAATTACGATAAAGCTAGAAAGATAAAGTTGAAAACGCCAAAAGGAGTTTATGACCTTAGCGCAAACGGTACAGAAGTCAATTGGAAGAAACAACCAAAGTCTATACCATATCAAGCCACCAAAGATATCACTGAGTATGTAAGAGATGGCGGAGCGGGGGATTATGCTGTAGGGGATCTTTTCACAGATACGGGAGGTGGTGTGACTACTACAGAGAGTGGAGCTTATGGAGGGTGGGCTATCGTGGTTGTATATGAAAACAGCGCTGAGAGTTTAAAAAATATAACTATTTATGATGGGTACGATTATATTGACTATAAAATGCCTGTGACTTTTGCTTTTGATGGCTTTTTAACCCCAACAAGCGGACCTGTTGATTCAAAATTTGTTATTTTTGCTGGGGAAGGTGATGTGAGTTTTGAACTTGACGATATAAGGGTAAATAATGTAACACTTAGAAGAAGCGACTCTACAGATGGGGAGTATAGTCAGATGGCTGGGCAGGTAGTCCCAAATGTATTGAGGTCAATGATTTATGCAAATCATACACATATCACAACAAGAGAGCCTTTTTGTAAAAATAATATGGGTATAGATATCCAGACTTTCAATATAGGAACAACAGCTGAACCCAATCAAACGCTAATAGGCAACGGCAATACTTCGGTAGAAATTTATATGAACACTTACAACGATGTGTTTTATCCGTCAGTCTTTGCTCTCTCCACACAACTTTACGAGCCGGATGTTTGTTACTATATAGATACCATAAAAGATGGCAATGTTAATGTATTTGAAGATGGAAAATTTATTGCCCCTCTAAGTAAAAACAAAGATTATCAATTTAATATTTGGATATCAAATATGAGGAAAAATCCTACAGACCCAATAGCAGATGCCGATAAGGTTGAAGTAAGTATGGAGTTCAAGAAACCAAATGATTTTGGCTATGTAGATGAAACAACATGGATACGAAATGTAGGTCTATCACCCAGACTTGCCGCCCCAGACGCTACCGGACTTGGCTTGGGCGATCACGTCAACACTACGAGCATATGGAGAGTGGGAGTAGGAGCCAATACTACTGATGGCGGCACATTGCATCCTGCTGCAAATTTTAATGACGATAGCGCAAAAGCTTTTGTAGAATTTAACGGAAGTCTTGGTAATCTAAACGGTACAAATTTTAATTTGATGAGTTTTTTAGATTTTAAAGCATCATTTGAGACTCCTCATTTAAACGTCACAAAAAATGCCCCTATAGCAATCCGACAATGCGCAAACTTAACTACAAACTTTACAATTTCCATCAGCCCTGTTGGTAATTTTACGGTGGTCAATCAAGGTTTTGATGGGACAAAGCTTGATGTGCAAAACCATACTCCCGACAATGCCTTGTATACGCAGATAGCAAATAAACGATTTGATGCGGTATTGGTCTCTTTGGGCGATTATGTATCGGGTTCAACTTCCGAAAAAGAAGTAGTTCCTTTTAAGGTTGATGACAATAACGTAACTTACAAGGTTTACGCAATACCATCGCTTGATTGTTCTTTGGGTATTAATGGAACTTGTGGTGAAGCTGAAAGAGCTGCAAAATGCAAAAATGCTACTGCATTTGGTGGTACTGTCGCTGAAGGCAACTTCTCGCTAACAAATAACGGAAAAATAAAACTTAACAATATTTTTATTACAACAGTATCCAAAAGAGCCTCTCTGAAAATAGTTATAGATGATGACAACGAAACGGCTTCTTGTTCTATAGACAATTTTGCGATTCGCCCAAATACATTTGTGTTTCTTGATACCAATTACAATGTCAAACTGACGGGCGGACTTCAATATAACAATGGAAGCGTGAAGGCTATAGATGCAATCAATGCTACAACAATAGACTACAACCAAGCGGCAGGTGCGATAACGCACAATCACTCAAAATTTGATCCGCTTCCAACAGGTTGCCTAATAAATGAAAATGTTACAAGCGAATTGATTGTCGGTAATACTAATTTTACAAATGGAATTGGCAATATCACAGTGCGATATAACAATATAGGCAAGGTAAAGATTGGATTTGAAGATCAAGATTGGTCAAAGGTAGATGAAAATGAGGGTGATTGTATACCTGACTCTATAAGCAATGATCACAATTCTACCACTGGAAGGCTTGGTTGTTATATAGGTGCAAGTAAAACCATAGAATTTATACCTGCTAGATTTGGCAACAATACGCTAAGTATTAGAAATTTTAAACCAAACTTCACATATATAGTAGATAACCATAATATGACTGCGTTCATGGATTTACGATTTACAGCGTTGCTTGCAGACAATACAACTGCGACAAATTATCATCAGTATTGCTATGCTAAAGATATCAACTATACTATCGCTTTGATAAACGACACTCCTGATAGTTGGCAATCTCCACACGTAAACATAACAAATGCGAAAGAGCAGATAAGATTTCACTTAAATGCGACAAATTCAACTAATGCTACTGTTGGTGTGGAATTTGGTGCGCCTTCTATCGATTTTTATAATGGAACAGCCAATGCAAGCATTAGATTTGGTTTCGCAAAAAATCAATACCAAACACAAAATCCATTTAGGGTTGTGAACGAAGACTTCAATATCACAATAGTCAAAGATACAGATGATACAAGAGGTGAAGACTTCAATAGAAGTATCTATTCTGAAGCTACATTTTATTACGGCAGAGTAAAATGCTCGCAAGACACTTACACGGCAACAACTCCTCCTGACAAGATCACCACCCCGATAAACTATGAGGTATGGTGCGGAACTACCTGCAATGCTGCATATCATGGTATAGACCCCTCAAAGAAGAGTCCGGTAGAGCGAAATTGGTATATAAATACACAGCATGGCGATGTGGATTTTGGAAATATAACAAACTATTTGCTTACTTCAGTAGGTAAAATAACTCCTGACCACCCTGCAACTAATAACTTGATAAATGGAAGCGAAAATAATACATTTACAAATGTAGTAGGGCATTATCCTCTTACAGATGCTATGACGATGGAGACACAAAATTGGTTATACTACCGTGATAGAAAAGATAGATCGTGCTTTTTGCATTACCCTGGCAGCGGTGGTGGTTGGGCAGGCGAAGGAAATGTAAATGCTACCAGTGCAATAGGTAGAGTAATAAATACAAATGCTTCAAATGTTAGTAACTCAATAAAACCAAAAATTGATTGGTAACAATTAAAACAACCCGTGTAGGCGGGTTGTTTTTTACCCCTCCCTCTCCCCAGCGTCATTGTGAGTTTGTATTTAGGCGTAGCAATCCATTCCATTCCTGTGTCATTGTGAGTTTGCGAAGCAAACGTAACAATCTCAGTTCTCCTTAAAACACAAATAAACACAGATACTTTACTTTGTTCTGTATGACATTGGGGGGATTGTATTGTGCTTAGCGGGAATATATTGCTGATGTTTTGATGAGAGATTTCGCTAACGCTGGTCAATGACATAAAAAAAAGGGGGGAGATTGGTTGCCAAAAAGGAGTTAAAATTCCCCTCTTGAAGAAGGGGAATTAACTACGAACAAATGCATCTCAACTGCATTTTGTGAACGTGAAGCAAGCTACTATGCGTTGGCTTCTCTGGCGTATTTGATGCCAAGTTCGTATGCTTTTTTGTTTTCGGCTTTGACTTTTTCCGGAACCATTGAGAGCATAACTTCCTCAACGATTTTATCGTCCAAAACTTTTGTCATCTCTATCGTGATAGCCAATGCGACTACGGATTGAGTAACGACATTGCCGACCTCTTCTTTGGCTATAGTGATGATGGGTATCTCGTAGATATTCCATTTTTTTCTATCTTCAGCCGTTGGTTTGACGAGGTTTGGCTCAACGACTATGATACCGCCCTCTTTCACGCCGTCTTTAAATTGGTTGTAGCTGACTTGCGCTGTCGCGAGCATAAACTCTATCTCTCCCTCGTTTGCGTATGGGAAAAGTATCTCGTCTTTGCTCAAGATGATATCAACTTTAGTCGGGCCGCCGCGCACTTGAGAGGTATATGTGGAGGCTTTGATACCATATCCGCCCTCCTCTATCTGTGCGTGCGCCAATATCTCGCCTGCCAAAATGACGCCTTGTCCGCCAACTCCCGCAAATCTTAATTGTCTTTTGCTTTTCATAAAATCTGTTCTCCTGTTAAAACTTAACGGTTGTTTTGTTTTGCGCCGCTTCTATAACTTTGCCGTATGCTTTGCAATACTCCAGCTTCTCTTTCTCTTGTTTTAATACACCTGTTGGAAATTTGCCTTTTTTCTCTTCGTCTGTGAGCAAATCAAATTTGTTTTTAGAGACTATTCTGTTCTCTATCCAATTTAGGTTTTGTATAGCTTCGCCCATTTTATTTTTTCTGCCAAGGTTTATATGGCAGTTTGAAAATATATCAAAAAATGAGTAACCCTCGTGTGCGAAGCCCTCAACAAACACTTTCTCTATCTTTTTAGGGTCAAGTACGCTCTCTCTTGCTACAAATGTAGCTCCAGCTGCGTCCGCCAACTTCGCCGCATCAAATGTCGGGTCTATGTTGCCGTATTGCGCTGTTACCGTCCACATACCCTGAGGCGTTGTAGGCGATGTTTGGGAGTTTGTAAGACCATAAATAAAGTTATTTATCAAAACGTGGTTTAGGTCTATGTTGCGTCTGCACCCGTGAATAGTGTGGTTTCCGCCTATCGCAAGTCCATCTCCATCGCCCGTTACGACGATGACGTGTTTGGAAGGGTTTGCGAGTTTTATGCCTGTCGCATAAGCTATAGCGCGTCCGTGCGTCGTGTGAACCGTGTTGCAGTTGATATATGAGCTGGTTCGCCCGCTACAACCGATACCTGATACTACGCACACATCATTCATATCCCAGCCGACTTTTTCTATCGCTCTTATGATAGACTTCAAAATGACGCCATCGCCGCAGCCCCAGCACCAAAGAGTCGGCATCTTGTCCGTTCTTAAGTATTCATTATAATTGAAAGCCATTATTTCATTCCTTTGATTTTCGCGATAATTTCAGATGGAGTTATCGGGCGGCCATTTGCTTTGAGCAGAGTTTCAAAACCTCTTTTCATAGCACGCTCTATCTCGTCTGTATATTGTCCCATATTTAACTCGGCGACCAATATCTTTTTGAACTTACCGCCAAGCTCGGAGAGTTTTTTAGCAGGGCTAGGCCATATGGTGATTGGTCTGAACAATCCTACTTTGATGCCCTCTTCTCTTAGTTTTGCGATAGCCTCTTTTGCACTTCTTGAAACGCTGCCGTAAGCTATGAGCAAAATCTCGGCGTCATCAAGCATAAACTCTTCGTAACTGACTATCTCGTCTTTGCGGTTGTTTATCTTGCCGACAAGCCTCTCTATATTGTCTTGACATATCTTTTCATCTTCCGTTGGAAATCCCGTAGGGCCGTGGTGTAAGCCTGTGATGTGGTATCTGTAACCTTTAAAGAAAGGGTTTAGAACCGCTGCTTCGTCTTTTTTCGCACCGTAAGGCTTATAGTCTTTAGGCTCGCCTGTGAACTGCGCGCGGTTAACTACGCCTTTTTTTATCTCTTCAAGGTCTTGCAAGACGGCTTTACCGTGCATATGTCCTATCGTTTCGTCAAGGAGCAAAAAGACGGGAGTCATAAACTTTTCTGCCAAGTTGAAAGCTCTTATCGTTTCGCTGTAGGCTTCTTCAAGACTTCCCGGGCACAAAGCGACAGAAGCAAAATCTCCGTGGCTTGGCGCTTTGGCTTGGCTGATGTCGCCTTGCGATACACGTGTCGGAAGTCCCGTAGAAGGACCGCCTCTCATAACGTTGACTATGACCAAAGGCACTTCAGCGATAAAGCTAAGTCCGATTTGTTCAGCCTTGAGAGAGATACCGGGACCTGATGTAGCGGTCAGAGCCTTTGCGCCGCTCATAGACGCACCCAAAGCTACTGAAATACCCGCTATCTCATCTTCCATCTGTATAAATTTGCCGCCGACTCTCGGCAGCAATACGCTCATATCGTGAGCTACTTCGCTTGAAGGCGTGATAGGATATCCGCCAAAAAAATTACAGCCGCAATCTATGGCAGCTTTAGCACACAATTCATTGCCGCTTGAAACTACTACTCTTGACATTTTATACACCAACTTTGTTAAATTTATTGCTTTTGACAGCGAGCGCTCTTGCTTTTGACTCTTCAGTCAATTTCGCAAATTTTATCTCATTTGAGCGTTCCGTTACAAAGATAGCGAAATCAGGACAATGCAGCTCGCAATCTCTACAACCTATACAAGAATCAGGTTCAACAACTTCTATGGTTTTACCTTGAATAGAGTGTGGACTTTGCACCATAGCTAGTGTACCGGAAGGACACAGACTAACACATATGTCGCAAGCTTTACATCTTGCGACATCTACCCAAACCAGCGTACTGCTGGTTGGTGGGGTGATGAAACTCATTACTTTCTCCTCATTATTATATGATATACATTACTCAATTTACTTGATACTCTTATAAATTTCAGCGATTTTAGCACCTATTAACGCAGGTGTTTTTACGACCGCTACGCCTGCTTTTTCCAAAGCTTCCATCTTTTCAAGAGCTGTTCCGCTGCCGCCGCTTACTATCGCTCCGGCGTGTCCCATTCTTTTGCCTTTGGGCGCAGTGGCTCCAGCTATGAATGCTATCACGGGCTTGCTTATATTTTTCTTGATAAACTCCGCCGCTTCTATCTCAAGCGCTCCGCCTATCTCGCCTATCAACGCTATCACTTTTGTCTCTTTGTCATTTTCAAAAAGTGTCAATAACTCTTTGTAGCTAAGACCGATGATAGGGTCGCCGCCAATACCTACAGCAGTCGTTATACCAAGCCCTTGTTTGACTATTTGGTTGCTTACTTCGTATGTCAAAGTGCCTGATTTTGATATAAGACCGATAGGCCCTTTTCTAAATATAAATCCGGGCATAATGCCTATCTTGCACTCTTCGCTTGTGATGATTCCCGGGCAGTTTGGACCTATGAGCTTCATACCTTTTTTTGTAGCGTACATTTTGGCATTCATCATATCTTTGACAGGTATGCCTTCAGTGATAACGACAGCCAATTTTATGCCGCCATCAGCCGCCTCCATAACAGAATCAGCCGCATACATAGGAGGAACAAATATCATACTTACAGTCGCTCCGGTCGCCTCTACAGCTTCTTTTACAGTGTTGAATACAGGTTTGCCAAGATGAGTTTGACCGCCTTTGTTTGGCGTAACGCCGCCGACTATGGCAGAACCGTAAGCTATACATTGCTCACTGTGGAAAGTGCCCTCTTTGCCTGTGAAGCCCTGAACTATTATCTTTGTGTTTTTATCTACTAAAATACTCATTTATCACCTCTGGCAGCTTTTACTGCTTTTTTTGCGCCGTCTGAAAGGTCAGTGGCGGAAATTATATTTTTTATATCGCTATTTTTTAGTATCGCTTTGGCTTCCTCGGCATTTGTGCCGTCAAGTCTGACTATAACAGGAACATTTACTTCTGTGATTTTTGTAGCTTCTATGATACCGTTGGCTACACGGTCACATCTTACTATTCCGCCGAAAATATTGATAAATATAGCTTTTACGTTTTTATCTTTCAAGATAATCTCAAAGCCTTTAGCAACAGTCTGTGGATTTGCTCCGCCGCCAACATCTAAAAAGTTCGCCGGGTCGCCGCCTTCGTATTTGATGATATCCATAGTCGCCATCGCAAGACCTGCGCCGTTTACCATACAACCGACATTTCCGCTTAGTTTTACATAAGATAGATTTGACTGTTTTGCTTCGGTTTCTGCCTTGTCCTCTTCGTCAAAATCTCTCAACACTTCTATATCTTGATGTCTTGGGAGTGCGTTATCGTCAAAGCCGATTTTAGCATCTAAAGCCAAAAACTTGTCATCGCCTGTCAATATAAGAGGATTTATCTCTACCATATCGGCGTCATTGTCTTTGTAAGCTCTATAAAGGTTTGATAACAGAGTGATAAAATCGTTCGTCGTTTCTTTGGAGATACCAAGTTTGAAAGCTATATCTCTGCCTTGAAATTTTTGAAATCCTATCGTTGGGTCAATGTGGGCTTTTGCTATCTTTTCAGGTGTTTCAGCCGCTACTTTTTCTATATCCATACCACCGCTTGAACTTGCTACTATCATCGGCATTTCGCTTGCGCGGTCTAAAACGACAGAGAGATAAAACTCTTGTTTGATGTTGAGTCCCTCTTCTATGTAGACTTTTTTTACCTCTTTGCCCTCTTTTGTGGTCTGATGAGTAACGAGGTTCATGCCTATGATGCTCTTTGCGAGGCTCTTGACCTCGTCTATGCTGCGAGCGAGTTTGACACCGCCGCCAAGACCACGTCCGCCGGCGTGAATCTGCGCTTTTACAACCCAGATGCTGCCGCCAAGTTTCTTAGCATTTTCGCCTGCTTCCTCAGAGTTGAAAGCGATATAGCCTTTTGGTGTTGGTACACCGTAAGCTCTTAGTATCTCTTTCGCTTGATATTCGTGTATATTCATAATCTTTCCTCAACTGTTTTTATTATTTTTTAGGTATTTATCCACCACAACCAAAGATTCCCTCAAATGCGCTACACTCTCTTTGAACTTTTGCATCTCCTCCTTATCTAAAGGTAGTTCAACTATCTTTTCTATTCCATTTTTGCCTATGACAACAGGAACGCCTATGCTGACCCCGCTCTCTCCATACTCGCCTTCAAGCAGCGTAGAACATGGAAGAGTTGATTTTTGATTTTTAGAAATAGCCTCAACCAATATACATATACTTGCCGCAGGAGCGTAATAAGCCGAAGTCTGCAAAAATTTTACTATGTGCGCTCCGCCGTTTTTTGTCTTTTCTATGATATCCTCGCGTTCCTGCTCGTCAAAGATATCTTTTATGGTTCGCTTTCCCACGAAAGATTGAGAAAAGAGAGGCACCATATGTTCGCTGTGGCTTCCTATAACCATAGCCCTTACTATATCCTGCTTCTCGTCCAATTTTTTGACTATCGTGTGCGCCATTCTCGCGCTGTCCAAGATGCCGCCCATGCCGATAACTTTTCTTTTGTCAAAACCGCTCAAGCGCAAAGCTGCGTAATTCATAGCGTCAAGTGGGTTTGATACGACTATGACGATAGAATTTGGAGCGAATTTTTTGACATTCAAGATGACATCTTCCATAATTTTTATATTGACGTTTAAAAGGTCTTCTCTGCTCATACCATCTTTTCGGGGCAATCCGGCAGTTATGATGACTATATCGCTGTTTACTATATCGCTATAGTCATTTGTCGTTTTTATCTTTGTTTTTGAGATAAGTGCGATGGACGCCTGCATCATATCTATCGCTTTGCCTTTGGCTATAGACCTGTTGATGTCAAGCAGTACAAGCTGCGAACATATCTCTTTAGCTATCATCAAATAACAGGTGGACGCTCCTACATTTCCAGCGCCCACAACGGAAATTTTCATACGGCCTCCTTTATTATTTTATGTTATCTATAATAGAGTTAAATATCTTGCTCGGACGCATAATAGCCGAAGCTTTTTCATCGTCCGGGTGATAATATCCGCCGATATCCGCAACTTTGCCTTGTACGCTGATAAGCTCCTGCGCTATCGCCGCTTCATCTTTTGAGAGTTTCTCAAAAACAGAAGTGAAAAATGCGCCAAGTTCTTTATCGTCGCTCTGTGCGGCAAGAGCTTTTGCGAGATATAACGCTAAATAAAAATGGCTTCCTCTGTTATCAATCTCGCCGCATTTTGATTTTGGCGATTTGTTGTTTTGCAACAGCTCCTCTATAGCAGTATCAAGCGTTTTGGCAAATATAGCGGCTTTGGCGTTGTTTGTGCTTTGCGCAAAGTGTTCAAGAGAGGCAAATACAGCCAAAAACTCTCCCACAGAGTCCCATCTGAGGTGGTTTTCTTCTAAAAGTTGTTGGACGAGTTTTGGAGCTGAACCCCCTGCCCCCGTTTCAAACAGTCCGCCGCCGCTCATCAAAGGCACGATAGAGAGCATTTTTGCACTTGTGCCAAGCTCTAAGATAGGAAACAAGTCTGTTAGGTAATCCCTTAAAACATTTCCTGTAACGGAGATAGTATCTTTGCCCTCTCTGAGGCGTTTAAATGAAAACTTGATAGCTTCCACAGGAGAGAGTATCTGTATATCAAGACCCTTCAAATCGTACTCTTTAAGGTATGTATTTACTTTTGTTATAAGGCTTTCATCGTGGGCTCGGTTTTTATCAAGCCAGAAGATAGTTGGAAGTTTTGTGGCTTTGGCTCTGTTGTAGGCGAGTTTTACCCAATCCTGCACAGGAGCGTCTTTTGTTTGACACATTCTGAAAATATCGCCTTTGCCGACTTTTATATCAAATATAGTTTTACCATCTTTGTCTTTTACCAAAATCGTTCCGTCATTTGCTGCGATAAAAGTCTTGTCGTGAGAGCCGTACTCTTCGGCTTTTTGAGCCATAAGTCCTACGTTTGACACGCTTCCGATGACACGTGGGTCAAGTGTGCCGTTTGCTTTGCAGTCTTCTACTGCTGCTTGGTAAATCTCGGCGTAACACCTGTCAGGAATGACCGCTTTAACATCTCTTTTTTTGCCCTCTTTGTCCCACATAATCCCGCCTGCTCTTATCATCGCCGGCATTGAGGCGTCTACTATGACGTCATTTGGGAAGTGGAGGTTTGTGATACCTTTGTCGGAGTCTACCATAGCGATATCAGGCTGTTCTTTGTATATATCCGCTATATCTTTCTCTATCGCTTCCTGTTCTGATTTTGAGAGATTTGAGAGTTTGGCGTACAAATCGCCAAGTCCGTTGTTTTGGTTGAAGCTGATTTTCTCAAAGCTGTTTTGGTATTTTTTAAATATTTTGTCAAAAAATGCTGTAACAGCCACACCAAATATCACAGGGTCGGAAACCTTCATCATCGTAGCTTTGAGGTGAACTGAAAATAGCACGCCCTGTTTTTTGGCGTCTGCTATCTCTTGCAGTAAAAACTCTCTCAAAGCTTTGACGCTCATATATGACGCGTCTATAATCTCATCTTTTTTGAGCTTAAGTTCAGGTTTTAAGAGCGTTTTTTTGCCGTTGTTGTCTATAAACTCTATGCTTACTGATGTTTCTTTAGGGACGATGTATGAGCGTTCGCTTCCGTAAAAATCCCCATCACTCATAAAAGATACGTGTGTTTTTGACTCTTTTTTCCACTCACCCATGGAGTGCGGGTGATTTTTGGCGTAATTTTTGACGGCTTTTGGCGCACGTCTGTCGGAGTTGCCTTCTCGCAGTACAGGATTGACTGCTGAGCCTAATATCTTTGAGTATTTCGCTTTTGCTTCCTCTTCCTCTTTGTTTGCAGGGTTTTCAGGAAACTCAGGTATATCAAAGCCTTGTGAGTGCAACTCTTTGATGGCTGCTTTGAGTTGCGGAATAGAAGCCGAGATATTTGGCAGTTTTATGATATTTGCCTCTGGCTCTTGAGTAAGTTTTCCAAGATACGACAAGTCGTCAGGAAAATCCAAAAACGTACTTAGGATTCTGCCGGAAAGAGAAATATCTCTCAACTCAAAATCAACATCAAATTTTTTGCCGAAAGCTTTTAAAATTGGCAATAAAGAGTAAGTCGCGAGTGCAGGTGACTCGTCAACTTTAGTATAAATAATAGATGACATAAATATGACCTTCCAAATGGTTTTGAACCTATCTTATCATTTCAACTATAAACGTAACTAAAAAAACTATCTTATTTTTATTTTTTAATATTATTCAAATGTTCCTGATAAGTTCGTGAGAAAATATGTCTTCCGTCATCTCCTTTCACAAAGTACAAATAGTCGCTCATTGCGGGATTTGCGGCGGCTTTTATGGCTTCTTGACTGACCGCACAAACAGGATTTGGCGGAGTGCCCTTGTATAAATATGTATTGTATAAAGAGTTGTCCTCTTTTATACGTTGAGATGTAACTCTGACGTGCGAAAAACGCCCGTAATTCAGCGTTCCGTCCATTTGCAGCCTCATATTTATCTTAAGTCTGTTGTGTATCACGGAGCTTACGAGCGGCATCTCCTCAACTGAAGCAGACTCTTTTTGAATGATAGAAGCGATGACAAGAAGTTTCTGCCACTCTCGCTCGTCAAACTCGCCCAAAAGCTCATTGGAAAGTGCTTCGTGGCTGCGTTTTGATGTGTTTATCAAGTGAGTTATGAGGGATTTTGCGTCTATACCGATAGGCACGTTATATGTGTTCGGCACAATCCAACCGTCCTCAAGCGGAGATAGCTCTCTGTAGTGCTTTTGAAGCTCGCCTGCGGAGAGGTTGAGCTCGCTTGAGAGCTGCTGTAGAAATATGTATGAAGTTTCGCCGGGAATCAGTGTTATAGGCCTCAGCGCCGCTTTTGCATGGGAGAGATTGTAGAGAAAATCAGCCTTGCTAAGCCTCTGCCTGCCCATGTCTATCCAGCCTGTTTGCGGGCGTCCCATAACGCTCAGCAGGGCTTTGTCAAGCGGAACGTAAATCTCAGAATTGTGAATGCCAAGTTGTGTTATAATTCTTCCTATTCCGCCTTGCGGCACATAGATGACCTTTTGTGTGGTCATGGGCTGAATCAAATAGAACAAAAGTGAACATATCGTGATCAATGAGATATCAATTATTATAAAAAAAATCTGGCCTGTGCTTTTTGTCATAACTCTACTTTTCCTCGTGTTTATCGGTGTTTTGTATAAAGGCATTCGCATTGATGAGCTGTCTCTTTCCAATGTAAATATAACGGGATTATATATCAAATTGGATAAAAAACTCTTTGTTGAAATAAATAAGATAAAAATTAACACAGATGTTTCAAAAAGTAACAATTTTGACTCGTTTGATATAGATGATACTCTCGGCGCACTTCCTCCGATACATACTCTTTTTGATACTATCATCATTTCGGAGCTGAGTTATGCCAACGAAAGTGTGCAGATAATCTATAAAGATGAGAATTTTTTTATTAACTCTTCAAAGCTTACGGTCAAAACAAAACTAAATATTGGCGAAAAAGGCAAGCTAAATCTTGACATTGAGCAGATTTTGCTGAAAGATTTTGATGTTGATATATCGGGCAATCTGAGCGCAGATATCAAAAAAGATATATACGATTTTGAGGGTATTTACAGGGTTTTTGACATCAGCGGAGGTATGAAGTTAAATGTAACAAATGACATTTTGACGTATAATCTAAACTCAAACGAGTTCGCCTCGCCGAAGATAGTTTTGGACAACATCAACGCGATGGCACATCTGCACAAAGAGATAACAAGCTGGATATACGGATACACAAAAGCCGCTTCTTACAGGCTTTTGTCGCTTGAGGGCAAGGTAAATCTCTCAACGTTTGATTTTTACCCGCGCCTTATAAAAGCGCAGGCGATAGCCAGAGATATCAATGTGACTTTCCACGAGCGCGCCCCCGCAGCGCACGCCGACAACGCCAGACTTGACCTTGGCGATAATAAAATAGTATTTACGGTGGACAACGCTACATATGAGGGCAAAAAAGCAGACGCCGATGTCGTGATATACAACCTGATAGACGGCAAAAGCGGCATAAGAGTAGACATTCGCACGGGCGAATATTTTGATGAGAGCGTAAACAAAATCATCAAAGCTTTTGTCGGCATTGAACTGCCGATACGCCAAACAAAAGGCGTGAGCAATTCAAGTGTAAGCATAGACGTGACATTTGCAGATGTTGATGTGAACGTCATAGGCAGGTTTGCTGTGGACAACGCCAGCATTTCCATAGCCAATATCTCTATGTTTTCGCCTCACGCCATTTTAGAGATGAACAACACCATTTTCAACTTTGTTGATGCAAGGCTTAGATACGCCGACCTGTTTGATATAAGCGCGAATGGCACGCTAAACGCTTCGGCAAGACATATGGAGGCTGATTCGCTCATACATCATATCTGGGTGGAGGCAAAAAACAACAGTATTGTTTCGTTTGGTAACATTTTTACCCCTTTTACGCTTGACATAGTAGAGGACGGAATCAATCTTGACTTTAGAGAATTTGACGCAAATCTCACTTTTGGAGCCAAAAATGCAGTCGCTCTTGGCTCTTTAGATAAGATATATCCATACTCCGAGCTTATGCAAAGATACGCTCTAAAAAGCGGCAATCTCAGCTTTGAGAGTGCAGACTTTGAGAGCATTGAAGGGAAGGCATATATAGAAGGGCTTGAACTGCCGCTGTTTTCAAATGGCAGTGAAGTTACGACATTTAACGGCACATTTGGAATGAAAAACGACAGATTTTCCATAGACTCTTCCGACAACAAAATAAGAGTTCGCATAGGCAAATCCATAAATGTACGACTTGACAACTTTGATATGCTGCTGGATATGAACAGCTCCCTCGGCGGCTCGCAAAACAGCTCTATCCCCGTAAGTCTGAGGGCTTCAAAGGGCGATGTCAAGATAGCCTCCTCAAACGCTACTATCTTGTCGGAAGACCTGTTCGCAAATGTCGCTGCCAACGGCTCCATATCTGCCAATATCAGCTACAAGGGCGGCACGATAGAGCTTTTGAGGGATAAGAACTTTTTTAGTGTTTATGCGGTTGAGATGAAGAGCGATTTTGTAAATAGACTTGCAAATAAAGAGTTTTTTAAAGACGGAGTTTTCAGTGCGACAATCTCCGGGGACTCTGAAAATGAGTTTTCCGGCATCATCACTATACGAGATACAAAGTTGAAAGATTTCGCTGTCCTAAACAACGTCATCGCCTTCATCAACACCATACCCGCACTCGCCACGCTCAGCGACCCACGATACAGCTCAAGCGGATTTCCCGTAAAAAGCGGACTTATTGAGTTTTCACGAATGGGGGATTTTATATATATACCAAATCTATTTTTGGAAGGATACAGCTCCGATATCGGTGGCGTAGGCTACATCTCTTTGGATAGCGATGAGATATATCTGGACTTGAAAATATCAACGATAAAAGCGCTGAGCGGCATTATAGATATGATACCGCTTGTGAATTTTATCGTTTTGGGAGAAGACGGCAATATAGAGATAACCGTATCGGTGAGAGGCACTGTGAGTGAGCCTAAAGTCGAAACAAATATCATAGGCGATACGCTTATGTCGCCGATAAATGTCATCAAGAGGGTTTTCCAATTGCCATTTTGGTTGTTTAGGTAA
>JAITNC010000230.1 GCA_031290675.1 Campylobacteraceae bacterium
CAAAAAAACTGCCATCAGGAAAACGACATGTCGCCCGTCGGCGAATCGCTCCCGCAACTAACTCACGCTCTGTATGACATACTCCCTTTTTCGCTTGAAACTTTGATATTTTATATGTCAGCTTTTGGCTCGTCGCTCATAGTCATACCTATGATACTTTTGGGACGAAGACTGCACTTGTTGCTGGCAAGCTTCATCGCCTCTCTCATCGCTGCTATCGGTATTAGCTACTATTCACGCACAGTGCTTGGGTATTACGATACAGATATGTTCAACATCATGTTTCCTATGTTTTTGATATGGTCAATATCGCTCGCGTTAAAAACACAAGAGAAAAAATATCTGCTTCTAACAGGTCTTGAGATAGTGCTGTATCGGTGGTGGTATCCATCAAGCTACTCGTTGGAGTTCGCGTTTTTTGGGCTTGTTTTACTATATGTCTTGGTTTATGAGAGAAAGAGCCTTTTTCATTATCAGCTGCTATCTGTCATGCTCATCGGTATGATGGGTCTGCCTTTTCTCGCAAGATTTGTCGGCGTGTTATTATTATACTTTGTAGCTTTCAGAAAAGAGTTTGAAAAATTTGGTCTTTATATATTGATAGGTTCAGCTGTCGTGTTCTTTTTTGCGGGGGGGATAAATCCTATCGTAAATCAGCTGAACGGATATATTTTTCAAAGAGACGGCACCATAGAGACAGGAGCGCTTCACTTTTTTTCAGTAACACAAACTATAGTAGAAGCTCAAAATATCGAGATAGCCGATATCGCCTCAAGAACCAGCGGAAGTGTATTTTGGTTTGTAGTGGGTATCATAGGATACGGTTGGCTGTGTTTCAGACAGCCCGTTATGCTCATCATGCTGCCGTTTTTGGGGCTTGGCGTCGTGATATCTCTTTGGGGCGGTTTGCGCTTTGCTATGTACGCCATACCTATCACAGCGTTTGGAACGGGATTTTTTATATATAGAATATCTGAAATGATACATACATACGCTAAAAATCCAAAGATAGACACGATAGTATCTGTGATATTTGTATGTGTTGCGACGACATTTGCACTAAAACCTTTGGTGGATAGCGCTTGGAATTATCGCACGGGAACGGTGTTTGTTAAAGATGAGGTTGCTCTTATCGAGGATTTTGGCAAAAACGTCTCAAGAGAGGATTATGTTGTTACTTGGTGGGATTATGGGTATCCTATTCGTTACTATGCCGATACAAAGACGTTGATTGATGGGGCTAAACATACGGGAGATGTGAATTTCCCTGCGAGTTTTATACTTTCACATGACCAAAAAAGTGCGGCAAATCTGGCAAGGCTTGACGTAGAATATACGGAAAAAAGAGCGGAAGTAGAAAAAGAAAATGCAAACAGAGGACACAACCTCTCAACAAGCATACTCAAGTACACGCTCTCTCTTGTAGGCGTTCAGTACAATGACGATAGCGATGTAAATATTCCGAGCAACAACATCGCATGGATGATGAAAGATTATGGGTTTAAAAACTCAAACGATTTGGTTCTTTCGCTCAAAACAGATATGAACCTGCCGCAAAAAACACGCGATATATATTTCTACCTGCCTTATAGGATGTTGGATATCTACAGTACCATTATGAGATTTAGTTACCTTGACCTGATGAGCGGCAAAGATACGAGAACGCCGTTTTTGCTTATCTCGCGAAATTTTAGGGATAATGAAGGAACTTTGCAGTTAGAGCAGGGCTTTTCTGTCAATAAACAACAGAGTCTTCTGGTATTTCCAAACCAACAGACACATCCTATCAAAAAACTTGTCAGGGCGAGTTATCAAGAAGACGGCAAACTCCACCTTGATACGCAAAACTTGCGATATGACGGCATATATACGCTCATACATCTACCTGCTTACAATACATTTTTGGTAGTTGATGACGCTATGTATAACTCCGTGTATATCAAACTGTTCTACCTTGAGGATTATGATCATGAGTTGTTTGAGCTCGTGAGCTCAAACCCGTACGGTAAATTTTTCAAATTAAAGATGTGATAACATGCGGCATATTTTCAGAGAGTACGATATAAGAGGTATTTTTGAGAAAGATTTGAGTGAGAAAAGTGTCAAGGCCATAGGTTTTTATCTGGGACTCAAGATAGGCAAAGGTAAAAGTGTCGGCGTTGGGTATGACGCAAGAACGCACTCCAAGACGCTTTTTGGCTGGCTTGTTTCGGGCTTAAACCACGCAGGAGTTGAGGTGAGAGATGCGGGACTTGTGCCGACTCCTTGTGATTATTTCGCGGGATTTAGCGGCGATACTACCGACGCTACGATAATGATAACAGGCTCTCACAACCCTCCCGAATACAACGGCTTCAAAATCACGATAAACAAGCTGCCGTTTTTTGGTGCGGACATCGTGAAGCTCGGAGATGAGATAGAGCGAAACATATCTACTCTTGACATACCCGACAACTTTAAAGCCACAAAAACAGACACGTTAAACGAGTATATAAACTTTTTGAGCGAACATTTTAAGCACTTGAAAGGCTTAAAGACAAACATCGTCATTGACTGCGGCAACGGTGCGGCTGGTGTTGTCGTGCCAAAACTGATGAAAAATCTTGAGTTGAATGCCAAGATATTATTTGCTGAGCCTGACGGCACATTTCCAAACCACCACCCCGACCCGACCGAAGAGAAAAATCTCAAAGATATAAAAAAAGAACTTGATACAAACATCTACGACATAGGTTTTGCGTTTGACGGCGACGCCGACAGGATAGCAGTACTCACGCAGCGCAACAATTTCAAAGGCGACGAGCTTGTCATCTTTTACTCAAAAATGCTGAAAAATCCGCAAATTTTGGGCGAGGTCAAATGTTCGCAAGTTATGTACGACGAGATAAACAAAACGGGACGTGCCTATATGTACAAAACGGGGCACAGCAACCTTAAGATGAAGATGCGAGAGCTCAGAATTGACATAGCGGCTGAGGTCAGCGGACATATATTTTTCAACGACAGATATTTTGGCTATGACGACGCTATTTACGCTATGCTTCGCACTTTAGAGCTGCTGCAAAATGGCATAGATTTGGACAAAGAGCTTGCCAAATTGCCAAAAATGTACTCAACTGATGAGTTAAAGATAAAAACAGATGAGAGCGAGAAGTTTTTAATCATAGAAAAATTGAAAAAGTTTTTGCTTACACCACCGCAAAATTTCCCCAAAATAAAAGAGATTATCACGATAGACGGCGTGCGGGTGATATTTGAAAATGGCTGGGGGCTGATACG
>JAITNC010000074.1 GCA_031290675.1 Campylobacteraceae bacterium
AACGTGGGGCAAAAAACAGATTTATAAGCAATACAGCAAGAAAGATGGAGATAGTATCAAAAGTTTTTCCATGAGATTCTAAAAAATTTTGTGCAAAAAGTACAACCAACACCCAAAAAGCCAACCCCGATATCAACAAAAACGCTTGACCGCCGCCTACTGACGCACCTATCGTTAGTATGACAATATATACAGCCAATAACATAACGATATGCACTTTTAAACCTCCAATTTTTGGCTCATTGTATCAGTTTTTTTAACTCTTTTTATATAACCGTTACTCCCAAAAAGAGCGTTTATAATAACTTGGTTCTTCTTTTTTTGGCACTTCAAGCAGCTCAAGGAACTCTTTGTCATTTACCATTTTATAAATCAATTGCTTCACGGCTCTGTTAAATGTGTTGGCGGCGGCGTCACAATCAAATTTTCCCTCATAGTTTTCAATGTATGGATATTGAATTTCGGGGTTGAAAGATTTGCCGTTGCTGGAAGTTATCGTTATGTCAATTATCCATTGTTTTCTCTTTATCATACTGTAGATTTCGTTGATATGTCCATAAAGAGTAATCTGTGCATTTTCATCATACATATCGGCAGCTTTAAATTCAGCTGCGAAAGCGTTTTTGATGTATGTTTCAAAGTTTTGTTTTTCGGGCAATGAAATGCGGGCTGTATCGCATTTGACACTATTTTGTTTTGGATTAGCGGCTGTAAAGTTTCCAAGCCTTATCTTTACGCTGTCCATCTTTTTTATAGAAAGCATACCCTTGCCGGACTTGGTAGGCGTATAATCTTTGATATGCATAACACCAAAACTAAGACCGCAACCCACAAAGAGTGTGGCTATAGTGATTATAAATGCCGATAAAAACCTAGTTCGTTTCATTTTGAGCCTTTAAGCAGTTTGGGAAATTTTTATCATTTACCATTTTATAAATCAACTTAATTCCTTGTAAAATTTTATAAATTGTAAGCATCTAAAACTTAATCTATCGTTAAAAAACATATAATTATAACAAATATTTTGTATAAAAAAGATATTTTTGTTGCTTGTGTGTATTTTTTATTTACCTGTCAAGAAATATAGCTCGCTCAAACTTTATTTAGCCGTTATTGTCGCTTCTATACTATACAATCCGCTTGCTTCTGCCGGTTTGTTTAATGTGATACGATAAGTTTTGCCGCTTTTGACGTCAAAATTTATACGATAAATATTTCCAGATATAGTTTGTTTGCCTATGTCATTGACTTTCAACTGCGGCACGAAAGAACCTTTGCTATCCACAGATACGCTAAGCACACCATCAACAGCAGGCGTTATCAAAAATGCAGTTGTATCTTTATTCTCTTCTGCCAGCCCAAAATATTTTACTCCAAACGGCAGTGGTACTTCATAACGTTTTTCGGGGTCTTGCATACCAAGATAAGACATCAAATCAGCCCATGCTTCCATAGAGTTGGCGTCTTTGAGGATAACATAAGTTCCGCCGCTATGCAATAAGGCTTTTATGATTTCGGGGTGGATTTCTTTAATGGGAGAGTGGTTTACTTTATCGCCGTTTATATCTTTTGAAAACACCAACATCGGCAACACTAGCAATAAAACACATAGCCATTTAAGAAGTTTTTTCATATTTATACCCACCTTTTTGTTCTATTATATCAGTTTTTTGACCTCTTCTTCTATCGTTTTGCGGGGTGTTAAGCCTAAAAATCTACTTGCAAATACGCCCTCTTTGTCGTACATATATATCACAGGTACGCCATAAACGCCGCCGACAGCTTTGGAGAGGTAGGCGACTGATTTGGTGTCGGATATGACTTTGAAAGCTATATTTTGCGCCCTCAAAAGCTCTATGTCTTTATCAAATCCGAGCGTGCCGCCCATAACGCCTATCACGTCAAATTGGTCGCTGTATTTTTGCGTGAAAAAGTTGATAGATGGTAACTCTTCCTTGCAAGCTCCGCAGTCAGTGGAGAAAAAAAACAGCATAAACGGCCTATTTTCGTTCACGCTAAGCGTTTTGTTTGAGGCTGAAAATGTCGTTTTTACGGGGGTTGCGCTGTTTAAGACTATATGGTTTTTCTCCCCTACTTTTGAGCAGGAGCAGATAAACAGAGCCAAAAGCGCGCAAAAAATCACATTTTTCATAAAACTTCCAATATCTTCTCTTTGCTCTTTTCCCACGACGACATACCAAATATCTTATCTTTCACTTTGCCCTCTTTGTCTATGATAAACATAGTCGGAACGACGACAACGCCGTATCTTTTGGCGGTTATGTCAAGATCGTCTTTAAGTACTTCAAATGTTATGCCGTACTCTTCTCTAAAAGCTTTTATCTCCTCTTGCGAGTTGTAAGAGTTGATGCCCACTACAGCCAAATCGTCCTTGTATTCGCTCGCTAAAGCTTGAAGTTTTGGCATCTCCATCATGCAATGGTGGCAGCCCTTCTCCCAAAATCGTATAACTACGGCTTTGCCCGCAAATGCGCTCAAATTGACAGATTTTCCCTCTAAGTTTTTGGCTGATATCTCAGGTGCGTTTTCGCCTACTTTCACGCCGCCGCTCTGCGCAAACAAAAGCGCACACAAAGCCAACAGTATCAAAAATGTTTTTTTCATATATGTTCTCCTAATTTTCCGTGATGTAGATAGATGATTCTGTCGCCAAGCTCGCCAAGTTCGCTGTTGTGCGTGATGACGATGATAGTCTTGCCCTCTGATTTTAGTTTTTTGAAAAGCTCGTATATGCCCTTTTCGTTTTTCTCGTCAAGGTTGCCCGTAGGCTCGTCCGCCAAGATAGTATCGGGGTCGTTTATCAGCGCTCTGGCTATGCAAAGACGCTGTTGTTCGCCGCCGCTAAGCTGTGAGGGTTTGTGCGTCAAACGGTGCGAAAGCCCTACTTTCTCCAACGCTGCTCTGGCGTCCTCCTCATCAACGCTGCTATGATAATACTGCGCCAACATCACGTTTTCAAGTGCGTTGAGATACGGTATGAGGTGAAACTGCTGGAAAACAAGCCCTATCTTTTCACGCCTGAACACAAGCTGTTTTGCTTCGTCAAATTTGCTCGTGTCTACGCCCTCAAGTAGGTATTCGCCGCTCGTGGGTGTGTCCATCAAAGAGAGTATGTTCAAAAGTGTGGTTTTTCCTGAGCCCGAAGGTCCCATGATGCTGACCCATTCGCCTTTATTTACTGTGATGTTTATCCCCTCAAGGGCGGCGACATCTCCAAAGCGTTTTTCTATATTTTTTAATTCTACAACTACTGACATTTTATTCTCCACGTAATATCTTGGCGACATTTATACCAAGCGTCTTTTTTATAGGATAGTAAGAGGCACACGCCGCAAACAACAGCGATATGAAAATGGCTGTCGGCACAGACAAAATTCTAAAATCTATCCCTGAGCCAAATATAGCTCTGCCAAGCGCTTGCGCCAACAAAAACCCAAAAGCTGTTCCTATCAGGGAAGCTCTGAAGCTTATCAAAAAACTCTCAACGCCAAAAAGGTAAACTATATCTCTTTTTGATGCCCCCAAAGCCCTCAAAAGCGCTATCTCTTTCACTCTTGAAAAGATGATGGAGCTCAGAGTCGTGTTCACACACATAGACGTGATGATAAGCACGACAAACGCCACCAAAGCCATAAGCAGTTTTATCTTGTCAAGTATAGCCCCTTCAGAGCGCGATATACGCGATAGCGGCTTTGCGTTTATCTCATCATCGCTCATCTTTTCGCCCATCAGTGAAAGCTCATCAAAACTGCCGAGTGCGACAGCTTCGGCGAAATTTATATACCCCTCACGCTCAAGTACACTCTCGGCCAAAGGCAGTGATACGAAAATCATATTGTCCTCTGCGCCGCCTGTAGATATGACGCCTTTTATCTTGACTTTGACGCTTTTACCGCTCGCCTCGTTCATCATATCTACATCAGAGCCCGGGACAAGCTCCATACTGCTCGCCAAATCCACGCCGACAAGTGCGCTCCTGTCGTCAAAATTGACATTTATGTAAGAGCCTTTGCGCACTTCTAAAAACGGCTTTGCTTTTTTGAACTCCGCAAAATCCACGCCCGCTATCATGGCGTTGCCGAGGCTAAGGCGAACCATGCCGTACAGATACGGCGACACAGCTAAAATAGAGCTTTTGTCTACTTTCGAAAAAGCCGCTTGCAAACTCTCCTCGTTGATATAAGAGCCGTTGTTTGGGCTGATGACGAAGTTCGCGCCGTAAGCTTTCAACTCTTTGTTCATTTTGGATTCTATATCCAGATAGACGTTGATAAATGCCGCGCTTATCGCCGCTCCAAGAGCTACGGATATAGATATGATAAAAAATCTTGATATGCTAAATGCAAGGCTTTTTCGTATCGCTTTGGCGAAAAACAGTCTATTTTCTCTCATACAACACCTCCGCAGGCAGAAGGTTTATCACGCTTTTTATCGGTATGAGCGAGCCAAGAACGGCTATCAAAACGGCGAAACTCATAGTGATAGGCAAAACTATCCAGCTGAGTGAAATAGTGTGGTCAAATATCACGAACGCCATCGCCATAGACAAAGCGTACCCGGCGGCACACCCGATAACTCCAGCAAATAGCGCGCTTATGAGAGATTCGCACAAAAACAGAGTATAGATAGAGAGGTTGTTCGCACCCAGAGCTTTCAAAAGCCCTATCTCTTTTTTGCGTCTGTGAATCTCCGAAGCCATCAAGGAGGAGATGCCGATACTCGCCGCGATAAGAGCCAAAATGCTCACAACGCCCATCAGGGATTGTATCTTTTTGACTACTTGACTCTCCCCTTCGCTTGTTTTCATCAACACTTTTGCGCTTGCGTCTTTGTACTCCTCTTCTATCTGAAAAGCGATAGAGCCGACGTAAGCCGAGCAGTACCATTTGTCGTGTTCTACGGCGTTTAGCGTATCTCTGTCGCGTCTGGCTTTTACGGACAAATCGTCCTCAGGGATAGTGAGAGCCGAAACTTCTATGTGCGATATTTTGCCCTCTTTGCCCAAAAGCTCATTGGCGAGGCTCAAGGGTACTATTATCTTGTTGCCCTCATTTTCACTATGTTTCAAGATACCCTTTATCTTTATGGTTTTGCCGTTTAACTGTATCGTGCTGCCTATTTTTGGTGCTAAATTTGGGTCTTTATTTGGTGCTAAATCTAGTACCAAATCTTCGCCTATCAACGCTTCATCGCTTGAGTTGTCGTCTACCCACTCGCCATCTACCTGCCAAAACGGATATAAACTCTTCACGCCCGTTGAGAACTCCTCGTCCTCAAGCTTGATGGGTTTGTTGAAGTATGTTCCTGTTATCTCAACTTCAGCTCCACTCTCAAGCCTTGCACTGCCTTCCAAAAACGGTGCGAAAGCGACTATGTTGTTTCGCCAAAATATATTTTTGATACTTGATATGTATCGCTCGTCCAGATATGCTTCGTTGCGCAATGGCTTAAATTCGCCCCCGCCGATGTCAAGGCTAAGAGCGCCGCCTTTTGGCAAAACTATGATATTTGAGCCGTAACTTCTAAGCTCTTTGGCTACCTTGTCGCCTATGCCTAAAGTGATATTGAGCATAGATGATATAAGTGCGGACGCCAAAAAAATGGTCAAAAACGCAAGCAATTTTTGGGTTTTGTTGCCGATAAGCGAGCTTTTTAATATTTTAAATTCCATCATCATCAATCCTTTAAGCTCACAAACCCCTGCGCACGCCAATGAGCTTCTATTATCGTTTCGGCGTATCGTTTGGGGTCTTCCATAAATTTTTTATAATTTTCCTGATTTTCAAAAAAGTAAGTTTTGCCGCCGTAGATGTAACTGTGAGGGGCTTTTTGGTTGATGATAGTCGCGCCGCTCACGGGGTCTTTTACCTCTTTTTCAACTATCTCATTGAAATAATTTACACCCTTCTCAACATCGCTTAAGTTTACGGTTATCCACTCGTCGTCAATCTCATACTTTAGCGGTATCGGATTGCAGCCGCCCTCTTTTCCGACTGAAGGCAAAAATATCCTGACATTGCACGATATGCAGATGAGTTCATCGCCGCTTTTGATGTAGCCCATATCGCCGCAAATCATACAAGCGTCAAACACGACTACGGGCGAAGCTCTGTCCACAAATCTGTTGAGCGCAAAAAATCTTATCTTGTTTCCGGCGTCTGTTATGTAAGCAAATCTATGCAGGTCGTTGTCATCTAAAAGTTTGAGCGGTATCTTAAACTCGCCCTCCATCGGCTCTAAAACTTCTGCGTTTGAGAGTTTTGGAGGCTTTGAAGCGTAAAAATCATAATACGCCATAATGCCGCAAGAGATGAGAACCAAAGCCACAGCGGCGGCGGTTACGTTTGATATCTTCGCCCTGCTCTCTTTTGCTTTTCTATATATCACGCTGCCGACAAGGCTTTTTTGCGGAAGTTTTGCCAATGTAAGCACGTAAGAGCCCAAAGCGCACAATATCAAAACGCAGTACACATAAGGCAAAAATGAGCCGTAATGGATAAGTTTGGCGATGAGCGATAAAAATCCCGCACTTGTATCCAAAATCCCAAAACGCATCAGTTCAAGCATACCGTCTGCAAATAGCTTTGAAACGAGCAGGAGAGTTGTTATGATGATAAGCGTTGAGCGAACTTTTCTTGACAACTTTGATGAGGCTTCCCTCAAGAGCAGATACAAGACTATCGCCGTGCCAAATCCTAAAAGCGTATAACCAAACGATACGATAGAGAGCGTGTCCAAAAGCTCGCCGCCAAAAAGCGGGAAATCATACGAGAGGACACGATAATAAACGCTAAAACAAAATATCAAACAGGTGGCGACGATTATCTTGAACACCCTAAATCTCAATATAAAACTCACGAAAAAAAGTATCAATAAAAGTTTTGCGAACGAGTAGCTGATGGTCTTAAGCTCATCTATCACGAGATAATCACTCGCTATCTTAAACACGACAAATGCGCTTAAAACTCCAATGAGCGAGCTTAGGACAAAATCTTTTACGGATATGTTTTTACCCCACAAAGCGAGGTACAAAATGATGCCAAGGTAGGCTTGCAGAACGAGAAAAAAATAGACTGACATATACAAACTTCTTAAAATAAAAATGCGTGCGGCGGGAGAGTCCCGCTACACGCTTAGGTGGGGATTGATTATTTGATACCTGTGTATTTGAAATCAAACTCCAATGAGAACGGGTCAAACCATTTGCCAACACCCGTAGCCTTATCGGCGTGGCGTCCAAAACCTTGTTTTTGTGGGCTTTCTATCGTGTATTTTAGATGATAGTTACCAACTCCCAACATCTTGATATTTGCTCCGTAGTGAGGGCCGTCTATCGCTACCATAGGCATAAATGTGCCGGTTTTTTTAACGCCTGTATCTTTGTTTGTCAGTTCATAAGCAACTGAAAGATAAGGTATCCACTCGCCATCGCCAAAACCATTTTTGTTACCCTCAGTGGCGTGTATATCAGCCTCCAAGTGCAGGTCAGCCAAAGACGGAGCCAAGTCTATACCTTTTGGTTCCATATCTACAGGAGCAAGATAAACAGCTGCGATAATCATATTGTTTATCTCAACTTCTTCTCCTATTGGAAATTCTTTAAACTCATCAGCTGCGCTGACGTTCAAAGCGAAAACAGCGGCTAAAGCCGCAACCATTTTTGTCAAATTCTTGACCATACGTTCTCCTTCATTTAAGATGAAATTTTTAAAACTGTAAATCATTTGCGGCGTGCGTTTTTGATTGCTTCTGCCACTTGTACGAGAGCTTGTTTTCTGGCGTTTTTTCTTATGAGCGCAGTTCCTGCCACTATACCTATAAGAAGTATAGCTTGAGGCAACAGACTCTCTATATATGGATAAACGCCGAGCCAAGTTATTGTCGGAAAGCCTTCCAGTATCGTAGGTTCTATGATTTTGCCTTCCACAAGCTCCATGATGCCTTTGCCCGTAAATGTTACGGACATATAAAATATAATCGCACTCGTTATAACAAAAAATGGTTTTATAGGTATCTTGACAGCGCCCGCTTTGAGGGCAAAAAACAGTATAGTAAGAAGTACAAGACCTATCACCAAACCAGCCGCTATCACGCCGTATCCTGCCGCACTTTTGGCGTCAAATATTATCGCCTGATAAAACAAAACCGTTTCAGCGCCTTCTCTATAGACAGCCAAAAACACGGTAAACCAAAGAGCTTTCGCCGAACCGCTGCTGATGGAGTCTTTCACTTTTTCAGATATATAATGCGCCCATTTTTTTGAGTGAGCGTTTGAGAGAAGCCAAAAACCGACGTAAAAGAGCAAAAGTACAGCCACGAGCATAGTTATGCCCTCTAAAAGCTCTCTTGACTCTCCTGAAGCGTTAAATAGATAATTCATAACAAACGCCGTAACGAAGCTAAGTCCTATCGCCGCCCATAGTGAGTTGTAGACTATGTTTAGCCGCTCACCATTGCCGCTTTTGACAAGATAAGCTATCACGGCGGTAACTACTATCAACGCCTCTACGCCCTCTCTGAGTATGATGATTAAAGAGTACAAAAATAGCGACCAAGGCGTTGTTTTGGTTGAGAGTTTTTCAGCCGCCGCCTCTACTTCTTTGTACAATCTCTCCAAAACCGCTTCTATCTTTTCTACGTCCCCGCTGTTTTTGATGATAGCGACTATCTCGCTGAAAGTCCCTTCTATCGTGGTTTTGAGCGTGCTGTCCATAGCGCCTACTCTCACCTCCATACCGCTCGCTTCAAATATATCAAAATAAGCGTTTTGTATAGTGCTTGTGGCTTTTTTACTGTCGCCTGTTTTATAAAGCTCAACTGCTTTTGCGCCCTCTGCTTTGATATTTGCCAAAACTTCAAAGTAGTTTTGCGAGCTCTGCTCAACCTCTTCTATCTCCACATCAACCACGGCTAATTCCGCCGCACTTTGGGGCAGTTCATTTAGAGCCAAGTAAATGCTGTTTTTGAGCTTTTGCAGGTCGTTTTGCAGCGTAGAAACATCATCTAAAGCGTCCAAACTCATGATGATTCGCCTCATCTCATTTTGTATCTGTCCGTCTTTTGACTGCGAGATGTGCTTTCTGATAGCGACTTCCATCATACTGTTTCTATAGTCTTCAAACTGAGCGGCTCTCACAAGCTCTTTCGCTTTTGCCATATCGCCCATCTGCGCGGCTTCTACTGACTTTTCAAACTTATCGTTTATGCTTTGATATAGCGTCTGCCATCTTATGTCAAGTTTGCTCTCGCTCTCGTCTACAAAAACCTCTTGGGAAGCTTCTGCTACTATGGCAACTCCGCCGTGAAGTTTTGGCAAAACCTCGTCCATATCGGCGTTGAGGCTATCTACGACCTCTTTCACTTCTGCTATCGTAGCGCCGTTTTTTATAAGATTTCTTATTTTTGTAAATTTGCGTTCCATAGTCCACGACTTTTTGCTTGAAACGTTTATTCTGATAGGCCCTTCCAAGTTTTCAAATAACTCAAAATAAGCACTCTGTGCGACCTCTTGCGCTTCGTCTTGCTTACCTTCCTCATATAGTTTTACACTACTTGCAAATCTATCTTTTACTCTATCTACCAAATCTTGATAGTCGTACTCTCTAGCAGACATCAATGCAGGTATCAAAAGCATAAATAAAAGGCAAAACAGTTTTTTCATCTTATCTCCAAAATAGATAGTGATTATCAAAATGATAAAAAATTTAGTGGAATTTTATCCCATAGAAGCTTTATAAATAATAAAAGAATAATCATTATCAATTTGGCTGTTTTTTGCGACTCTTAACGGTTAATTTGCATACAAAAAATACTAACTTTGTGTATCTTTTTGGTTTGTTAAAAATTGCAGATAATCGCAGATATTTATTAATGAAAATGTTACCAAAAATATCATAAGTCCCGGAAAAAAACTCACCCACCACGCCACGTCTATCACCTCTTTGCCCTCCGAGATGATGCTTCCCCAGCTGATAGATGGGGGCATAACGCCGATACCCAAAAAGCTAAGTCCGCTCTCAGCAAGTATCGCTCCACTAAGCCCAAACGTGAAACTGATGAAAAACAGCGGCGCTAACAGCGGGGCGAAGTATTTAAATATGATTTTTACTTTTGATACATTTGCAAGTTTGAGGATTTTGATAAATGGCTGTGCGTTTATAGAAAAACTCTCGCTTCGTATCATTCTCGCCATACTCATCCAACCTGTAACAGATATGACGATGATGAGCGTCAAAGCCGAAGCGTTCACGTAACTTACCAACGCCAAAAGCAGGAAAAATGTCGGAAATGTTAAAAACAGGTCTATCATAACGACGACCGTTTTGTCTATATTTTTGCCGAAAAACCCTGCGCTTATTCCTACTATCAGCCCGACAAAGCTCGCCACCGACGCACTTGCAAAGCCTATGATGAGCGAAACTTTCCCGCCTTCTATAATCCTCGCCAATATATCCCGTCCAAGTCTGTCTGTGCCAAACAGATGCGCTAAAGACGGCGCTTCTAAAAGCGAAGCGGCATTCATATCAAACGGCGACAGGGAGTATACAAATCCCCCAAAAAACGATATCAAAACGATGCTCGCCAAAATCACAACGCTAACTATGGGAACTTTTTTCATCTTGCGTTCACGCATAAAAACTTATGGCGCTGTTGCCAAAAGTCTTGGTTTTTGAAAGCTCAAAATCCCCTATCGTCTTTGGCATTTGAAATGAGCTGATATGCTCATATGCGGCGAGTTTGACCTTTGAGCGTGGCAGAGAGCTTAAAAGAGCGATACTTTTTTCATATATATCGCCCATACCTTCACGTATGTCAAACGGCGGGTCAAAGTAAAAAAACGCCCCATCTTTAAGCCACTGCGTTATCTTTGGCAGCTCCACAAATGCGTCCCCTTTGATACATACGCTTTTTAACTCCTTCAAACTATCGCAGTTTTTTTTCAGCGCCTCAAAAGCCAAGCGGTCTTTTTCTATAAAATACGCCTCTTTTGCACCTCTGCTCAAAGCCTCCAAACCGATACTGCCGCTTCCTGCAAAAACCTCCACAAACACGCTCTCTACGATGTCAAACTGTATAGTGTTGAAGTATGAGAGTTTGAGTATCGCTTTTGTGCTTCTTGTCGTTTCCAACGAGGGCAATAATAGCTTTTTGCCTTTGAACCTTCC
>JAITNC010000128.1 GCA_031290675.1 Campylobacteraceae bacterium
GCAGGTTGCGCCAAACTTGGTCTTTTGTATTATATGGAAGACGATATGAGGCAAGACTACCAAGTCGTTAAAAAATATTTCGCCAAAGCGTGCGATTTGGGCGAGCAGACGTGGTGCGAGGCTTATAAAGGGTTAAATGCGCAGGGTTATTGAGGGGTATGGTTATGAAAAAGTTAGGTTTGGCATTGGTTTTGGCTGTTTCGTTTTGTTTCGCCGATAGTATTGATGTAACTGTTGAGGCTTTTTGGAAAGGCGATTTTCAAAAAGCGTTTCAGTATCATCAAAAAGCTTGTGATGAAGGAGTGGCAAAAGTTTGTTTTGACCTTGGTAGTTTATACAGGGGTATGCGGAGTGTTGAACAAAATGATTTGAATTCTAAAGAGTATTATCAAAAAGCACTCAAATACTATCAAAAAGCTTGCGATGACGGAGTGGCAGAAAGTTGTTTAACACTTGGCGGCACATATACAACCAATTATAATGTCGGATTTGATGTGCAGCAAAATGCTTCAAAAGCGAAAGAGTATTATCAAAAAGCTTTTAAATATTACCAAAAAGCTTGCGATAGCGGAGATGCGGGAGGTTGTTATCGTCTTGGTGATTTATACTCTCATGGACAAGTCGTGGAAAAAAGTGATTTAAAAGCGAAGGAGTGTTATCAAAAAGCACTCAAATACTACCAAAAAAATTGCGATGATGGAGTAGCGGAAAATTGTTATGCTCTTGGTAATTTATACTCTTATGGAGAAGTCGTAGAAAAAAGTGATTTAAAGGCTAAAGAGTGTTATCAAAAAGCATTCAAATATCACCAAAAGACTTGTGATGGCGGAAATGCGACAAGTTGTTTCAGACTTGGTCGTTTATATGTTTATGGGCGTGGTGTGAAGGAAGACTATTTTAAAGCAAAATGGTATTGGCAAAAAGCTTGTGATATCGGAGAAGCGGAAGCTTGCTACAATCTTAGTTTTTTGTACTACAAAGGGGTGGGTGTCAAGCAAAACAATCAAATAGCTGTAAAGTATCATTTAAAAGCTTGTGAGGGTGGACATACGGAGGGTTGTTATCATATCGGTGATTTACGCGCTGACGCACATGTAGGAATGCCCTCCAACGAAAAAGAAATGCGTTTTCAAAGGGCTTGCGAGAGCGGAGAGGCGATAAGTTGTTATCGTCTTGGCGTCTTGTACACTGATAGTGAATGGCCGAGAGAAAAGCAAGAATTTTTTAAAGCAAAAGAGTATTTTAAGAAAGCTTGCGAGGACAAAGAGGCAGGAGCTTGTTTTGACCTTGGCGTTTTGTATGAAAATGGCTGGGGTGTGGAGAAAAACTACTCAAAAGCTATAAAGTATTTTGAGGAAGCTTGTGATGGCAAAGACGAGGAAGGTTGCTTGTATCTTGGCGGTTTATACGAAAGCGGACAAGGCGTGAAAAAAGATTACAAAGCCGCTAAAAAATACTACAAAAAAGTGTGTGATTTGGGAAGGCAAAATGGGTGCGAGGCTTATAAAGGGTTAAATGCTCAGGGTTATTGAGGGGTGTGGTTATGAAAAAGATGGGTTTGTTATTGGCTCTCATCGTATCATTTTGTTTTATTTGTATTCTAATTCTCTTAATTCAATTCAACAACTATAATTATATTGACATAACTGTAGCCGATAAAAAGATTGATTACAAAAAGATATTTAGAAATACCCAAAAAGCTTGCAACAATGGAGATGCGAACGCTTGCAATAATCTTGGTGGTTTATACGCTGATGGGTATAATGTTAAGCGAGACTACTCAAAAGCAAAAAGATATTATCAAAAAGCTTGCGATGGCGGAGATATGGAAGGTTGTGCCAATCTTGGTGGTTTATACGCCACCGGAAAAGGCGTAGAGCAAAACTACTCCAAAGCTATAGAGTATTTGGAAAAAGCTTGTAGTGGTATAAATGTGGCAGGTTGTCACCATCTCAGTATGTTATACCATACAGGAAAAGGTGTAGAGAAAGACCTTTTAAAGGCAGAAGAGTATTTTGAAAAAATTTGCGATATTGTGATATGCATTATGCCTAGCAAGGCTTACAGACGGCAAAGTCATTGAAGTCAAATTTTTGCCTTGTTTCCAAGCCCAAAAAAGCATTTTCAAGTTGCTCATAAGCATTTTATCAAATTAATCTGGTATAATTATGACTTTGCTTGGTATTTTAAGCAGTACTTTTGCTAAATTTTTGTAAAATACCAACCTTTTATCAAACAAACTAAAGGATATACAATGGCTAGAAGATGTGCACTTACAGGCAAAGGTCCGCTTGTCGGAAATAATGTCAGCCACGCTAACAACAAAACAAAAAGACGATTTTTGCCAAATCTTCGTACTATCAGAGTAACTCTGGAAGACGGCACGACACAAAAAATAAAAGTTGCGGCTTCAACGCTTCGCACGATGAAGAAAAACGGCTAATCCAAAATCTTAGCCGTATCCATACGGGAGTGAATATTGAGCTTTTTAACTAAAAAAGACCGATCACCCCGAGGGTGGTTCGCCAAACCAACTACTCCGAAAGTAAACATAGACAACCAAATCTACGAACAGCTAAAGCCCTTAAGACTTCCTCTTATCCTGCTTGTCGTTATCATGATGATAGGAACTCTGGGCTATGTTATCATAGATGGATTTCCCCTCATTGACGCTATGTATCAGGCTGGCTTTACATTTACGACAGTCGGATACGGCGAGATAAACCACATCTCGGCCGCGGGACGCTTTTTCACTATCATTTTGATTATTTTAGGATTTGCCGTTTTTTCATTTTCTATCGGTATTTTGATTGAGATGATAAACAAGGGAACTCTCACGAAACTCATCAAGGAGCGACGTATGCTACACAAAATCGCCAGACTCAAAAACCATTTTGTTATCTGCCATCACAACAGTTTTACGATAGAACTCGCAAAACAGTTCCGCCAAAATCACGTGCCTTTTGTCGTTGTGGACAACTCGCCGGATTTGGAACAGATAGCAAAACAAAATCTATATCCTTATTATGTTCAAGGCGAGCCTCACACCGAGCTTTCCATACTCAAGTCATCGCTCTCAAGTGCGAAAGGTATCGTAACGTTGAGTGAAAATATCGCAGACAACATCGCGCAAGTCGTTACGACAAGACTATACGAAAAAGAGCTTGGGCTGAAAAGAGCGTTTTTTATCATGTCGCATGCGAGCAATGACAGCGACGCCGAAAAGCTCAAAAAACTCGGCGCAGACTCTGTCGTATCGCCTTCAAAGCTTGTCGCTCAACGACTTGGAGCTATCAGTCTGCACCCCGATATGCAAAATATGATGGAGAGCCTTTTGTCAAAAAAAGATACTCCGATAAACATAGAAGAAGTTGATGTAGCCGAGTTTTCGTGGCTTGTATTTAAAAAACTCAAAGAGGCACGTCTGCGTGATATAACAAACGTAAGCGTTATCGGCATCAGCGACGTGAACGGCAAGTTTTGGCCTATGCCAAACGGCGAAACCCTCATAGGAACAAACGCCAAACTGCTGATAGTCGGAACGAGCGAGGGAATCATAAACGCCAAAAGACTTATCAGGAGAAAAACAAAACCCGAAGAGTTAAAGTACGTTTGATATTTTAAAAGATTTTAGGAGTTGAGATATGTTTGATATATTGCCCATAAAAGGCGGCATTGATAATGTTAAAGGGTTTTTTAGCGGCGGCGTCAGCGTCGGACTAAAACCAAGCGGCAAAAATGATGTGGCTTTCATCAGAAGCGATGAGCCCTGTGATGTCAGCGCTATATTTACACAAAACAAGTTTCAGGCGGCACCCATACGCCACTTCAAAAGATACGGCGAAACATTTGCGACAAATTTTATTTTGATAAACTCAAAAAATGCGAACGCTATGACGGGCAAAGAGGGCATAGACGATATAGATACGCTGTTTGCGTCCCTGCCGCAATCCCTCAAAGCCTTAAACCCCATTATGAGCTCCACAGGCGTCATCGGATACAGGCTAAATATCCCAAAAATCGCAAAAGCTTTTGAGCTGTTTAGTTTCAACACCAAAAACTCAAACGCCGCCGCTGAAGCTATCATGACTACCGATAGATTTAAAAAAGAGATTTGCCTCAAAGTAGATGTTGAGGGCAAAGGCAGCTTTCATATAGCCGCTATCTGCAAGGGTGCGGGTATGATAAACCCCTCATTAGCCACGATGTTGTGTTTTATCACGACAGACGCAAATGTCCCAAAAGAGCTTATGAACGACCTCCTAAACGAAGCGGCAAAGGATAGTTTCAACGCCATAAGCGTGGACGGGGACACCTCAACAAACGACACCGTGATGTTGATAAGCTCAGCCAAAAGCGGAGTTTGGGACAAAGAGGCTTTTAGCGAAGCTTTGAAGTTTATCACTAAACATTTGGCTTTGGAGATAGTAAAAGACGGCGAAGGAAGCAAAAAAGTGGTGGCTTTTGAGGTGAAAAACGCTTTGAGTTTGGACGAGGCGGAAAAAGCTGCGAAGGCTCTGAGCAATTCACTGCTCGTCAAGACCGCTATATTTGGCGAAGACCCAAATTGGGGCAGAATAGCCTCTACAGTAGGAGCGAGCGGCATAACGTGCGATGAGGAGAAACTCATCATCAAATACGACGATGTGGTCGTATATATCGGCACAAAAAAAGAGATGAGCAAAGAAACCGAAGCGGCGGCTGCAAAAGTTATGAAAAAAGATAGTTTCAAGATAAGCTGCGATTTGGCTCTTGGAGATAAGAGCTTTACGGCTTACGGGTGCGATTTGGGGCATGAGTATGTAAATATCAATGCGGACTATCGTTCATAAGACTTTAATAAGAAAATAGTTAGAATAATAGAAATTTATCAAGGAGTTTATATGTTGCACGAGTACCGTGATATCATCACAAAGTTAAAGATAGACGACGCGCATTTTGCGAAGATTTTTGAAAAACACAATGAGCTTGACCAAAAGATATTGGACGTGGAAGAGGGTCGCGAACACCTTGACCAGTTGGTACTTGAGAAACTCAAAAAAGAGAAGTTGTCTCTTAAAGATGAGGCTTACGCTATCATCATCAAATACAAAAAAGAGAACAACCTCTAATATTTTCGGGCTTCAAGCCCGAAAATTCCCCGTTTTCACCACTTTTATTATTACACTTATTTTTATTTTTGTTGTACTGCCCTACCCTTTTTGTCGTTATGGATTGCCACGCCTGAGCGCTCACTCGCAATGACGGGAGTGGTGGAAGTGAATACCAAATTTGCATAATTTTAACGACGCTATTTTGTGTTTATATAAGGCAGTTTGAAAATTTGGCGAGGCGCATACGCATTGGTATGTAACGAAGCCAAGTTGAAAACAACGCCATATAAGCACATAAAGAGCGAGTTAAAATATGTAAAAGATGAATATGCTAAGTTTACAAGATTTTAGCGAATTTATTTCGCACGATAACGAGGCGCAAATGAAGCCCGCGAGCGGTGCGTACATATAGTACGTGAGCGAGCGCGGCGAAATTGCAACGAAATTAGCGTGCAAAAAAACAAGCTAAAAATTGTAAAAGACTAGGTTAGGAGATTTTACAAAGGGCAACGCCCTGCCGTAAAATCTCCGTAAAAACAAAGTAAAAATTATTCTAGCAACCCTGCCCCCAAAAGCTTCGTTGAGCGTTCTTTTGCATAAACTCTTTCGCCGTTTTTTATGTCATATTTCCAAATAGGAGCTTTTTTCTTAAAATCCTCCACAAACTCATCTATCAGCTCAAGCGCAGCACGTC
>JAITNC010000158.1 GCA_031290675.1 Campylobacteraceae bacterium
GCGTAGAGGGCGAGCATGAGATTTTGCATCGTGGGTTCTATTGAGGGTAGAAACCAAGCGTTGTTGCTTATCACGCTTATCACTTTTGGCTCGTCTTTGTGTATGGCGGGGGTGCTTCCCTCAAAACATACCGCACTTCGTATTTTTACACCGTCTATCTCAAAGTCTGTAGGATTTGGGGCTTCTTGAAAGTCGCTCGCTCCGTTAAAAAATATCTTATTGATATAAAATGATATGAAATTTGGCAAAGGCACTTTCTCGGAAAACGGCACAAGCACGACTTTGTCCGCACGCTTCATCGCTCCTCTGTCAAAAAAATACGCCGAATTGTAAGATTTATTATCCTCATCATAGGCGAGCGCACCCGTGATGATGGCTATATCGTTTGAGTACTCCAAGAGCCTGTTTACGATGACCTCATTTTTATTTAGATAGAGCGCAAATGCGGTTTCGGGAAAGATGATAAGGCGTTTGTCGTTGCGTATAGCCTCTTCTATCATCTCAAAATTTTCCAAAACGCCTTGTATGATGTTTTCACTCTCCCATTTGTCGCCTTGAGGGATACTCGTATGTGCGAGCTCAACATCAAAATCAAGAGGGGTTGGCAGCTCTTTGTTTGAGAAGTCAAGGGCGGCGATGAGCAGGAACAGAGCGAGTATCTTGTAGTATTTGCGTAGATATTTCAAGCTCAAGACAGCCGCCATCAAAAGAGCTGTGTGCAGTGGTGTCAAGCCAAATGGCGTGTAGTAGAGCATCAGCTCAAAGTTAAACCAGTTGAAGCCAAAGGGCGCTAACTGTGAGAGTAATAGCAAAAAAAGTGCTTGCAGGTACGGCGAACTTGTAAACGCACGTGAGCTCAAAAACATCACGCCGTAGACGCAGGCTACAAAAGTGATGACGAGCGGTATCGCCCACGACAGACCACCGTAATATCTAAAGCTAAGCGATATCCAGTAAAACCAGAAAATCCCGACAAAAAACCCGCTCAAAAAATACCCAAGCCTTGATGAGCCAAAAAGCAGCCAAAAGCCTGCTATAGCAAAGGCGGCGTGCAAAAGAGGGTTTGTGACATTTAAAAACGCCAAATATATAAAGGCGGAGAGGCAGAGGGCTGTAACAAAGGCTTTTATTATAATTGAAGTGGTAGAATATACCTTTAAAAAATTTCTACTAAAGGACTCGTATGCAAGAGGGAAACTTCTTAACTTCATTATTGCCCCTTATCGTGCTATTTGCTATTTTTTATTTTCTCATCATTTTGCCGCAGCAGCGCCAAGCCAAAGCTCACAAGCTTATGCTTTTGGAGCTGAAAAAAGGCGACAAAGTCATCACAAGCGGCGGGCTTGTCGGAGAAGTAGCAAATGTTGATGAG
The DNA here is from genome assembly GCA_031290675.1 of Campylobacteraceae bacterium. Classification (GTDB taxonomy): domain Bacteria; phylum Campylobacterota; class Campylobacteria; order Campylobacterales; family Campylobacteraceae; genus JAIRKW01. The sequence goes on from JAITNC010000158.1 coordinate 1,373, forward strand.
AATTTTATCAAAATTAAACTTAGCGATGACGTAATCGTCAAAGTTGTAAGAGAGCATATATCAAAGAAGATAGATGAAAAGTAAGGGTTTGAATTATCGCATTGCGATTTTTCTTTTGGCTACGCTGCTCGGCGTGGTGTTCTGTATGCCGACATTGCTTCAAAGCGAAAAAGGCTCAAAAGTATCGCTCGGGCTTGATTTGCAGGGCGGATTGTATATGCTTCTTGGCGTCAAGACCGAAGAGGCTATCATCTCAAAGATAAAATCCACAGCTTCAAGTATCAAGTACTTTACGGACAGCAATCGTGTCATCATAGACGCTCTAAGAGCTGAGGGCGAGAAGGTAACTTTTACGCTTCTTGACGGCGATGAGGAGAAAAATCTTGACAAGTTTCTCGCTGAAACAAAGGGCGTTATCGTAAACAAGCAAGGGCTTGATTATGTGATAAGCATAAACGATACGGAAAAAATAGCCGTGAAAAACTTAGCCGTTACGCAAGCAGTTGAGACTATACGCAACAGACTTGACCAGTTTGGCTTGGCTGAACCCACAGTAGCCAGACAAGGCGAAGAGCAGATACTTGTAGAGATACCCGGTATCAAAACGCAGGAAGAGGAACAAAGAGCTCGTGAGCTTATCGCTAAAGCCGCCCATTTGCAGTTGATGGCTGTTGATGAGGGCAAAAACGATAAGGCGAACTTTATGAGCAAAGAAGAGGCGGCTTTGTACGGCGATGTGATATTGCCTGACGCGAGGGAACAAAACAGACGATACCTCGTGAAAGTTGTCCCGATACTTGACGGTTCTATGCTGACGGACGCAGGGGTTGGGTTTGACCAAAATAACCGACCGATGATTACATTTTCGCTAAATTCGCAAGGCGCGCAAATATTTGGCGACTTTACGGGCAAAAATGTCGGCAAACGCTTGGCTATAGTGCTTGACGATGTCGTGTATTCTGCTCCAAATATTATCCAGCGAATAGGCGGCGGCAGTGGTCAGATAACAGGTTCTTTCAGTATGGAAGAAGCTACCGATGTGGCTATAGCGTTGAGAAGCGGCGCACTTTTGGCTCCTGTAACTATGCTTGAGAAGCGAAGCGTCGGGCCATCTTTGGGTGCGGACAGTGTGAAGGCGAGTTTGATAGCACTTGTGTGCGGATTTGGTGCGGTCGTATTTTTTATGTGTTTTTACTATCACGCAGCAGGCATTATAGCGAGCATCGCACTTATCAGCAACCTTATCATCTTGATAGCGCTCATCGCATTTTTTGGCGCGACTTTGACACTGCCGGGTATGGCGGGTATCATACTCACGGTCGGTATGGGCATAGACGCCAATGTCATCATCAATGAACGCATAAGGGAACTTTTGCGCTTAGGCAGTAGTATCAGAAACGCCGTTGAACACGGCTACCAAAACGCTTTTACAGCCATCTTGGACTCAAACTTGACGACTGTCATAGTTGCGGTCGTGCTGTACGCTTACGGTACAGGCCCTGTGCGTGGGTTTGCTGTAACTCTTGGACTTGGCGTGCTTATCTCAATGCTGACGGCTATCTTGGGTACAAGAGGCGTGTACGAATTTGTAATGGACAGAATGGAGAAGAGTAAAAACATCACCTTCTGGTTTGGCATGGGGAGGAGAAGTTAAATGGAACTGTTCAATCAAACAAAAATATATAAATTTATGAAGCTTAGCGGCATCATGGTCGCTATATCTATCATCTTGTGGATAGCTACTATCTTTTTGGTCGCTACAAACGGTCTGAACTTTGGTATTGACTTTTCGGGCGGTACTGTCGTGCAAGTCAAGTACGACGGCGATGCGCCGATAGACCTCATAAGAGAAAAGATAGACGTAGAGCCGTTGTTTAAGGGTGCGAGCGTTACGGAGTTTGGTGCGAAAGACGAGATAACGATACGATTTGCCGGAAGTACAGAGGCACTCGGGGAAGATGTCGGCGACAAGATGAGAAAAGTCTTGCAAGGCACGGGCAACTTTGATATCAGACGTGTAGATATGGTAGGCCCTAAAGTCGGCGATGAACTTCGTCAAAAAGGGTTGATGGCTATCAGTTTGTCATTTTTGGCTATCTTGATATACATAGCGTTCAGATTTGAGTGGCGTTTTGGTATCGCCGCTGTTGTGTCGGAGTTCCACGATGTCATCATCATACTCGGCATCATATCGCTGTTGCGCATAGATGTAAATCTTGAGATTTTGGCCGCTGTCTTGACGCTCGTGGCGTACTCTATCAATGATACTATCGTTGTTTTTGACAGGATACGAGATGAGTTGAAAACGACGAAAGCAAACAACTTGTTTGAGGTCATAGACATATCCATATCAAAAACGCTTTCACGTACGATTTTGACATCTTTGACGACTATATTTGTCGTTGTGGCGTTGTTGTTGTTTGGCGGAGAGTCCATCAAAGGCTTCTCATTGGTGCTAACGATAGGCATAATCATAGGAACTTACAGTTCGGTCTTTATCGCCGCACCGTTACTCAAATGGTTGAAGTTTGACATAGCCGCTTACAAAGCGGGCTTAGCCAGAAAAGAGAAAGCGAAAATCGACAGGGCCAAGATGCGCTCCCAATACGAGCACGGTTCTGTTTAAGGAGTAGAATATGGATTGGGGTAAAGTTATATATATATTTTTTGCGTTGATGAGCTTGACGACTACGGCGGGTTTTTTGTATGAGCAAAATGAGATAGCGTTGTTTGTCGCCGCAAGTATCAACCTGATATCTACATTTTTGAAGATAGGTATCAAAAATACTCTCTCAGCTGAACTTTTCGCAAGCTCTTTGGTGGCTGACCTGCACCTGATACCGGCGTTTGTGATGCTTGAGATTTCCGACAACAGTACAAATGCGGTCATAGCTCTATCTATCGGCGCAATCATCGCAAATCTATTTTCTTTGGTGCTTGTGATAGTTGAGTCCGCAAGGACAAGGGACGAATTTTAATGGAATACAAGCCTTTAGAGTTTGAAAAAAAATGGCAGAACATATGGAACGAAACGCACGCCTACGAGCCTTCAGACGATTTTAGCAAGCCTAAAAAATATATCCTCAGTATGTTCCCGTATCCAAGCGGGCGCATACATATGGGGCATGTGCGAAACTACACGATAAGCGACGCTATAGCGAGGCACTATCGCAAAAAAGGCTTCAACGTCCTTCACCCGATAGGCTGGGACTCTTTTGGTATGCCCGCTGAAAATGCGGCTATCAAAAACGGCGTTCACCCAAAAAAATGGACTTATGAAAATATAGACTACATGAGAGAGGAGCTGCGCTCTTTGGGGCTCTCTTTCTCAAAAACACGTGAGTTTGCCACAAGCGACACTGTATACACAAAGCACGAGCAGGAAATTTTCATCAAGATGTATGAAAACGGACTGATTTATAAAAAAGATGCTTCGCTCAACTGGTGCGAAAGCTGCCAAACTGTCCTCGCAAACGAGCAGGTTGAGGAAAATCGCTGCTGGCGCTGCGGCACGGAAGTGGTTCAAAAAGAGATGAGCGGGTATTATCTCAAGATATCCGGCTACGCAAAAGAGCTTTTGGACTCTATAGCGGAGTTGAAAAACGGCTGGCCAAATCAAGTCTTGACTATGCAGGAAAACTGGATAGGCAGAAGCGAAGGTTTGGAGTTTGAGTTTGAGCTCACACCCGCATCACGTAAAAAATTAAATAATAAATTTGACAAATACACCGTTTTCACGACACGCCCCGATACGATTTACGGCGTTACATACTCGGCTTTAGCACCCGAACACGCTATCGTCAGTGAGCTTTTGAAAAACAACCTTTTAGATGATGAAAGCGCTTTGAAAATAAAAAATATGCGAAAACTAAGCTCCCGCGATAAGCAGACAGCCGAAAAAGAGGGCGTTTATCTTGGCATAGATGTCATTCACCCTTTGAGCAAAAAAGAGATTCCTCTCTGGGCGGCGAACTTTGTTTTGGTTGAGTACGGCGGCGGAGCTGTTATGGCGGTGCCGGCACATGACGAGCGTGACCACGAGTTTGCGCTCAAATTTTCTCTGCCGATAGTGCAAAGCGTGAAGCCAAAAGAGGGCGAGTTTTCACCCTCAAAGGCTATGTGCGATGACGGTGTATTGGTCAACTCAGGCGAATTTACAGACCTTACGTCCTCTGAAGCTAAAGCGGCGATTATTGATTATTTTGAGAAAAACGGTATCGGCAAAAGAGTTGTCAATTATAAATTGCGTGATTGGGGCATAAGCCGCCAGCGATATTGGGGTGCGCCTATACCTGTTGTGCATTGCAAGACGTGCGGCGCAGTGCCGGAGAGTGTCGCAAATCTCCCCGTAACGCTGCCTGATGATGTAGAGATAACCGGCAAGGGAAATCCTCTGGATAACCACCCTACGTGGAGATTTACAACGTGTCCGAAGTGCGGAAGTGATGCTGTGCGTGAGAGCGATACTATGGACACTTTCGTGCAGTCAAGCTGGTATTTTTTGAGATATACGCTCAACCGCTCCTTGTGGGACGATGTGCCGTTTGAGCAAAAAAGCGTGAAATATTGGATGAGCGTTGACCAGTATGTGGGCGGCATAGAACACGCTATCTTGCACTTGTTGTATTCAAGATTTTTCACGAAAGTTTTGCGTGATTTGGGTTATATAGACAAAAGTATCAACGAGCCTTTCACAAACCTTCTCACGCAGGGTATGGTGCTAAAAGACGGCGCAAAGATGAGCAAGTCAAAAGGAAATGTCGTAGACCCTGACAATATCATACAAAAATACGGCGCAGATACGGCGAGGCTTTTTATACTTTTTGCCGCTCCTCCTCAAAAAGAGCTTGAGTGGAATGACAGCGCAGTTGAGGGGGCTTTCAAGTTTATCAAAAGGCTATACGACAAGGCGGATTTTGCACAGCCTTGCAAAAAATTGCCGCATATAGAGCAGTCAAATCTTACGAAAGAGTCGCAGTACGCTCGCAAAAAAGTGTATGAAGCCTTGAAGCGTTCAAACGATATATACAACGGCAGTTACACGTTCAACACGCTCATCGCCTCTTGTATGGAAGCTTTCAACGCCCTAAGCGCACAAGAAAACAGAGATGTTTGGAGCGAGGGGTACTACATACTTCTCAACATCTTGGAGCCTATCGTACCGCACGCTAGTAGTGAGTTGAGTGAACAGCTTTTTGCCCGTGCAAATTTTCGTGATGAGCTGAAACTGGACGAGAGCGTTTTTGACACGGATACTATCGTTTTGGCGGTTACTATCAACGGCAAAAGAAGGGCTGAATTTGAGATAAGTTCAAGCGCTACGAGCGAGGAGATTATCGCTGAGGGTAAAAAAGCAGTCGCAAAATGGCTTGAAAATGTGAGCATCAAAAAAGAGCTTTACGTAAACAAAAAACTTGTAAATCTGGTAGTGCAATGAGAGCGATAAAACAAGCGGCGATTTTTATTTTGAGCTTCTTGTTTTTGACCTCTTGCGGATATAAATCAACAGCTACTCTGGCAAAAAGTGTTTTGGGCGAAAATGTATACGTTTATGTCGCTATGAGCAGGTCTGACCCGCAAAACACCGTGCTTATCAAAGACGCTATATCAAGCGCACTTGTGGATAGATTTGGCTCAAAGATAGTTTCAAAAGAGCGGGCAGATACTATTTTGAGCATATCTTTGTTGTCTGTCAAATTTAACCCGCTCGTATATGACAACAACGGTTATATAGTTTCGTACAGAGCTGTCGCCACACTCAAGATAGACTATACGCTCATCTCGGGCGAGAGCGGAACGCTGACAACGAACGGGGATTATGATTTTCCGATAGCGGCTGACAGTATCATCTCGGACACAAAGAGGTTTGAGGCGATAAGATACGCTTCCGCTGACGCTATAGATGAGTTCACTGCTGCAGTCGCCATAAAAGGCTTACGACAAGACAATAACAGCGGTTTTTAGATGGGCTTGAAAGAGTATTTGGCGTCCAAGCCGCTCTACTACGAACATATAGATTATGAGAGAATGCCGAAAATCTTTAAAGCTATCTCGCACCACTTCAAACTCCCCAAAACAGTACATATAGTAGG
>JAITNC010000215.1 GCA_031290675.1 Campylobacteraceae bacterium
GAGGCTTGGGATTTTGTGGCGGCGTACAAAGAGCATTATAAAACCATAGCCACTTCCAAAACATCTCTTATCAAAAACGCCAAAGAGGCAGTAGTGAGTGCCTCATCATTTGCAAATCTCGGCGTAGTTACCACAAAAACCGCTCTCTACACAAAAGATATATTGGCACATTTTGGACTGTTGCACTTTTTTCAAGTCGTCATAGGACGTGAAGATGTAGAGCGACCAAAACCCTACCCCGAGCCCATTTTGAAGGCTATAGAGCTTCTGGGAGCCGACAAAAAGAGCACGTGGATAGTGGGCGATACGATACTTGACCTACTTGCCGCTAAAGCTGCCGATATAAAAGGTGTCGGGGTTTTGTGCGGATATGGAAAAAAGGAGGATTTAGAGAAGTTTACATCATACATAAGTGCAGATGCTTTACAAGCGGTAACACTTATTAAAACATTTTTGACAAAATGAGTAAAAATTTTACTCTTTTTCTATAATTAAGAAAATAATAGATAAAATCCAATTCATTATCTATAAGAAAATTTAACTAAGGATATCGTTATGTCTAGCAAAATTATGAAAACCATGGACGGTAATGAAGCGGCCGCTCACGCTTCCTATGCGTTCACTGAAGTCGCGGGTATTTATCCTATCACTCCCTCTTCTCCTATGGCGGATTTTACCGATGTGTGGGCAAGCGCAGGCAAGAAAAATCTTTTTGGTATGCCTGTCAAAGTTGTAGAGATGCAAAGTGAAGGCGGCGCTGCCGGCACTGTACACGGCTCGCTGCAAGGTGGTGCGCTGACTACGACCTATACGGCTTCACAGGGACTTCTTCTAAAGATACCAAATATGTACAAGATAGCAGGTCAGTTGTTGCCAGGCGTCATACACGTAAGTGCGAGAACACTCGCTACGCACGCACTTTCTATATTTGGCGACCACCAAGATATCTACGCTTGCCGACAAACAGGCTTTGCGATGCTCTCATCAGGCTCTGTACAGCAGGTAATGGACCTAGCGGGCGTGGCGCATTTGTGTGCTATAAAAGGCAGAGTGCCGTTTTTGCATTTTTTTGACGGGTTTAGAACTTCACACGAAGTACAAAAGATAGAAGTTATGGATTATGCTGTATTTGACAGACTGCTTGACAGAGAGGCACTTCAGGCTTTCCGTGACGCCGCACTTTCACCGGACAACCCAAAAACAAGAGGCAGCGCGCAAAATGACGATGTATATTTTCAGGGACGTGAAGCGCAAAATAAATTTTACGATGAGCTGCCGGATATCGTAGCTGATTATATGAAAGAGATATCAAAAGCCACAGGCAGAGAGTACGCGCCGTTCGTATTTTACGGACACAAAGACGCTGAAAATATCATCGTGGCTATGGGTTCTGTAACAGAGTGTATCAAAGAGAGCGTGGATTATCTCGTCGCTCAAGGCAAAAAAGTAGGACTCATCATACCTCATCTATATAGACCGTTTAGCGTGAAATATTTGAGCGAAGTTATGCCAAAATCCGTCAAAAAGATAGCTGTACTTGACAGGACAAAAGAGGCGGGTTCTATCGGCGAACCGCTATTTTTAGATATGTGTTCGGCGTTTTACGGCAAAAAAGATGCTCCGCTTATCGTAGGCGGCAGATATGGACTTGCCTCAAAAGATGTAAATCCTTCACAAATCCTCGCTGTATTTAAAAACCTTGAAAGCAGTGCGCCAAAACACGACTTCACGATAGGCATAGTAGACGATGTAACATTTAAATCGCTTGAGCCGCTCATCGGCGCAGACCTCGGCGATAAGGACACAAAAGAGTGTCTATTTTACGGACTTGGAGCGGACGGCACAGTCGGAGCGAACAAAAGTTCTATCAAAATCATAGGCGATGAAACAGACATGTACGCTCAAGCGTATTTTGCGTATGACTCCAAAAAATCAGGCGGCTTTACAAGGTCGCACTTGCGTTTCGGCAAAAAACCGATACGCTCAACTTATCTCGTTTCAAATCCGCACTTTGTGGCGTGTTCGGTAGCGGCTTATTTGGAGCTGTACGAAGTGATAGACGGCATCAGAAAACAAGGGACGTTTTTGCTCAACTCCATCTGGGACGCAAAAGAGACCGTAGAGCGCATACCAAACAGAGTTAAAAAGATATTGGCTGAGAGGGAGGTCAATTTTTATATCATCAACGCTACGAAATTGGCGCACGATATAGGTCTTGGAAACCGAAGCAACACGATAATGCAATCCGCTTTTTTCAAACTCGCTGAGATTATAGACTACGATAAAGCGCAAGAGTTTATGAAAAAGCAAGCTTACAAAGCTTACGGCAAAAAAGGCGACCAGATAGTCAATATGAACTATAAAGCCATAGACTCGGGCGCAGAAGGCTTGATAAAAGTGCCGATTGACCCGTCTTGGGCGACACTGCCTGATGAGAAGCTCGGAAGCAGCGACCACTACAAAGGTACGGCGTATGTTGAGGCGATATCTAAACCGATGAACGCCGCATGCGGCAATGACCTGCCTGTTTCCGCCTTCAAGGGATACGAGGACGGTTCTATGGAGCACGGCACGACAGAGTACGAGAAAAGAGGCGTTGGCGTAACTGTACCAAAATGGAAAGAAGAAAATTGTATACAGTGTAACCAATGCGTATTTGCTTGTCCGCACGCTGTCATAAGAGCGTTTTTGATAGACGATAAAGAGCTTGCCTCATCTCCTGATGGCGTTAAAACTCACGCTATTGACGCTAAAGGCAAAGGCGTTGAGGGGTTGAAATACAAAATCCAAGTATCGCCGCTTGACTGTACGGGCTGTGACTTGTGCGTAGCGGCTTGTCCGACAAAAGAGAAGTCTTTGGAGATGGTTCCGCTGCAAGATTTGCTTGAGGTCAAAGAGCAGGAGAGTGCGGATTATTTATTTAAAAAAGTTACATACAAAGACAATATACTGAACAAAAGCAGCGTCAAAGGCGTTGGCTTCTCGCAACCTCTTTTTGAATTTCACGGCGCTTGTCCGGGCTGCGGCGAAACACCTTACGTAACGCTCGTAACAAGACTGTTCGGCGAGAGTATGAGTATCGCCAACGCTACGGGCTGCTCGTCTATCTACGGCGCGTCCGCTCCATCAACGCCTTATCGCAAAAACAGCGACGGGCGAGGTCCTTCGTGGGGCAACTCACTGTTTGAGGATAACGCCGAGTTTGGATATGGTATGAAGGTAGCGACGGAAACTTTAAGACACCGTATCGAAGACTTGATGATAAAAGCGCAGGACAAAGTTCCCGCCGCACTATCTGAACTATTTAAAGAGTGGATAGAAGCCAAAGACGACAGGCTAAAGAGCTTGTACATCACAAACAGACTTTTACCGTTGCTTGAAGAGAGTAAAAATATAGACGAGGTCAATGGTATCTTAGCCCTTAAAGCGCATTTGGCGAAACGCTCGCAGTGGATTATCGGCGGCGACGGCTGGGCTTACGATATCGGATATGGTGGACTTGACCACGTGTTGGCAAGCGGCGAGGACGTAAATATACTTGTGCTTGACACGGAGGTCTACTCAAATACGGGCGGTCAAAGCTCAAAAGCTTCACGCACGGGCTCTATAGCGCAATTTACAGCTTCCGGCAAAGCCGTACAAAAGAAAGATTTGGGCTACATCGCTATGACATACGAGAACATATATATAGCGCAGATAAACTCAAACGCTTCGGCGGCGCAGGCTATCAAAGCCATAGAAGAGGCTGAGGCGTACAAGGGAGCTTCTCTCATCATAGCATACTCTCCTTGTATAGCGCACGGCATCAAGGGCGGTTTGGCGCAGAGCGGCAACCAAGCCGAATTAGCGACCAAATGCGGTTATTGGCCTATGTACACGTACGACCCAAGACTGAAAAAAGAGGGCAAAAACCCTATCAAAATCACAGGCAAAGAGCCGGATTGGGCTTTGTATGAAGAGTTTTTAAATAACGAAGTACGATATACTTCTTTGAAAAAGATAAATCCAACTCACGCAGTGGAGTTATTTGAACACAACAAAAAAGATGCACAGAGAAGATACAGACAGTTAAAGAGAATGGCGGAGGCTGACTATTCGGGCGAATTAGAATAATCAGCCCTTACACAAGCAAGGGGCTTTAAGCCCTTTGCTAAAAACTGTTAGGGTTTTCAGGTGAGAGATTTCATCAACAACATAGAAAGCTATAAGATTTATAACCTCATAGCCGTGGCTACGATAGCTTTTATCATCATTGTGAGCGACAGCTTTTATTATGTCAGTACGGAGCTTAAACACCTCTCCGAGCAAAATAGGATATTGATAGTCAAAGAGATTCAGCAGGCGACCAATATGTGGCTTTTTGAGCGCATTACAAATGTAGAAAACAGTGCGCAATTTATAGACGATGTTTACGATGATGAGCAAAAGCTGAAAAATCTCGCCGCTATCCTGACAAATCGCAGCAAAGGTTTTGACACTACACAACTACTGATACCGGGGCGTTATTTTTACGTCAACGGCGAGAAGATGGACGACTACACGCAACACTACACATACGGCTTTGGCGACGAGAAATACTACTATCAAAACAGCGATGAGGAGCAGTGGTATCTTAAGCTAAAATGGTTCACAAATACAAAAGCAAATATGAAAACGACTATGGAAACTATGGACGACCACGGTTTGTTTCACGAAAAGACTATCAATATATGCACGCCTATCATAAAAGAGGGGCTTTTCAGGGGTGTTTATTGCGGTATCATCAAAGCCAGCGCTCTGCTTGAACGCATAGACAAACTTGATATGCCGCAGGGCGGATACTACTTTATATCCGACAGCTTGGGCAATGTTTTGGCAAGTTACGGCAATGGCTCTTTGGGCGAAGATGATATCGCCAAGATATTTTTGGACAATCCCGAAGGAGTGCAGCAGTTAGATGATGAGAAAAACATCATAACTGTAAATAAATTTCAGGATTTTGACTGGTATATCGTTGTGGGCATAAACGAAGATGAGATACAAGAGAGCGCAAGCGTTCAGTCGTTTTTCAAACACGCTATCATAATGCTGATACTTTTTGTGCTGTTTATGCTCATCGTGAACGGCTCATATGCGTTTTTGTACTCCAGAGCGGCAGCGAAAAAAAAGGAGTACGAGCAGATACTCGCTTACAATTCACGTATGAGCGAGGTGGGAGAGCTCGTATCGGGCATCAACCACCAACTGCGCCAGCCGCTCAACTCGCTATCGCTTATCATCAGCGGCACTCTCGGCCTGCTCTCAAAAGAGGTTTTTAACAAAAAGACGGTTGTCGGCAACTTGAAGCTGTCGCAAAAATCTATCGTTCTTATGGACAAAACGATAGATATATTTCGCAATTTTTACCGATACAACGACGCCGTGAGCGAGTTTTATCTAAAAGAAGCGGTCAAGAGTGTTTTGTACGTAATGCATACAAATTTATCGCAAAGCAATATCACCATTGAGATGGACGATAGCAATATAAAAGAGCTGAAAATAGTTTCAATAGAAAATTTTATACAACAGATACTTCTCGTACTCATACAAAATGCGCAGGACGCCATAGAGCCCATGAATAGCCTGAAAGACCTTGAGAAGCGCAAGATAAAGATAGAGTTCAAACACAGCGGCATATATGTGAGCGTGTATATTTCGGATTTTGGACGCGGCGTGAGGGAGGGGAGCGAGAAAAGTATATTTTCGGTTCTACACAAATCCCAAAAAAAACACGGTTTTGGTATGGGGCTGTTTTTCGCTAAAAAATTGGCGAACGAGAAACTTATGGGAGATGTGATGCTGCTCAACAACGCCAACCCTACGACATTTTGCTTTGTAATCAAAAAAGACTTAAAGGAAAAAGATGTTTAAGACAACATTGGATTTATTAAATAGTTTTTCTATTTTGACGGTGGAAGACGACAGCGTAACAAGATTGATGTTGAAACAATCCATCAAAGAACACTGTGCGGCTTATTATGAGGCAAAAGACGGACTTGACGGGATTGAGGCTTTCAAAAAACGCAAGATAGACCTTATCATACTTGATATACATCTGCCTCGCCTCAACGGTTTTGAGATGATAAAAGAGGTGCTTGCCCTCAAGCCAAATCAGCCTTTTGTCGTCATAACAGCGTACGATAACAACCAAAATATCCTTGACAGCATCAAAACGGGCGCTCTCAGCTTCATCAGAAAGCCTATAGATATTACGGATTTGCAGACGGCGATACTGCTCGCCCTCTCAAAAAAGATGAAACAAAAGCATATGAAGATTAGCGATGAGGTAACGCTGGATTTTGCAAAAGAGGTGATATACAATAACAACGAACCACTCTTTTTGACGCAAATAAGCAATAAAATATTTTGGCTTTTGTGCTACAACATCGGCAGACTTGTGAGCTATGAGATGATAGAAGACTATGCTTACGAGGGCGAGAGTACGAACAAAAACACGATACACGCCGTGATATTGAGGATTAAAAAACAGCTCAAAGATATAGATATAGAAAATATCCCAAATGTGGGGTATATACTGAAAAAGAAGTAATAATTTCCCTGACGGGGTATTTTGGCTTTTTATGTTTTCTGGCGTGTTCTTTTGCGCCAATACTTCGTTGCTCGCTCGCCAGCGTCGTCATATACTAGTATGTATTATTCCTAGCAGGCTCACTCTCTGCCTCGTCTTGGCACAAAATACCTACGCCATAAGAACATAAATTTGATATGTCAATTCTCTTGTCTTTTACAATTTTTAGCTTGGTTCATTTCACACGCTAATCTCGTTGCAATTTTGCCACGCTCGCTCGTCGAACCAGTACGTACGCACCGCTCACGGGCTTCATTTGCGCCTCCCCCCTCCGTCATTGCGAGTTTGCGTCAGCAAACGTGGCAATCCAGTATTTTGTCATGACAAGGAAAGATGGATTGCCACGCCTGAATACAGGCTCGCAATGACGGTAGGTGGGGGCTGTGATGTTTTAGCATACATTTTTGACCAATATGCCCCATTGTGAGTTTCAGCTATGCACTTACTATTTTTATGTAAGTTTTGCCTCGTTATCGTGCGAAAAATGAATGCTAAAATTTGTAAATTTTGGTATGCTCAAGGTATTTTGGTCACTTTTTGTGATATTTTTAACTGTATATATCAAAATTTTCAAGTGCTATATTTTCATCAAGTTTAAATCCCTGCCAAATCCAAACTTATAAAAATTGCAATCTTTACTATTTAAAAATCCTATTTTTACAAATCTTATAAAAATATAAGAAAGTTTGTTTTTATAGGATTTACACACTTTTGCGAGAAAGTGATATGTTAAATCAAACAATCCAAACATCGTTGTTTTAGGGGTAAAACATTGATATCAGAGTATGAAAACAGTAAAACATTAGAGTAAATAAATTTACTAAAAAATTAAAAAATAACACAATAGTCTGTACTCTAACTTAAAAAAATATAAACAATATTATATTTAACTTGTAATAAAAGCAATTTTTTATAAAGTTTTCACAGTAATAGACCAAAAAACCAAAGAAGGAAGGGTTGAAATTATGATGATACCAAATACTAGCCAACTCACTAACTCTTGTGTCGTGCAATCTTTTGTGTCATTTAGAGGCGCTGCCGAACCCACGTCATTGCGAGCGAAGCGTAACAATCTCAGTTCTATAGCGTTTTCTTTTCTTGTTGCTTTCTTTTCCGCGAAGAGGGCAATCTACTTATTTGGCACGATAAAGAGAAAAGCAGCCATCATTTTAAAAACTATTTCAAACTCCATTTGTAGTAATACAAACGAGAAGTCATCTGTTGACACTAAAATATACTTTATGAACTTGTCTACTCCTTATAGAATAACTGTTGTTAATAATGCTTCTCTTTGTATTACTCCAAATGAGGTTATCGCCTCATTATGTCATGCCAAGCAGAGAATATCTGAGTTATTTACTTTCCCGCTTATGCGGAGCTTCTTCGGCTGCTCTCTTTTCGCAAAAAAGGCAGCAACAGAACAAATCAAAAGGGTAAAGAAACAAAAGGAAGCGAGGATATTTTCACTGAAGTTTGGGTGGCAGAACTTAAAATCTTTTTTTAAAGGAGCATAAAATGAAAAAATCGGTTAAGCTGTTATTGGCAGCTTTAGCATTTAG
>JAITNC010000228.1 GCA_031290675.1 Campylobacteraceae bacterium
CGTCTGCTTTTTTTCGCTCTGGTGGCTGTGGGAGTGCTGAGCCAAAAGCGGAAATGCGCTCAGGGCGAAGCTCAAGAGTATCACTGCTGTTTTCATAACTAAACTCCTAATCCAAAGTAATTTAGACAAGTTTAGCTAAACGGGTATGTCTAAAGCGTGATAGAATGATGACAATTTTGTCATAAACGACATAATCACTTCTCATTGTGTCATCACGGGCGGAAGTGTGCCACACACGCCAGCATTGCGAGCCGACCCCCCCCGCCGTCATTGCGAGGAGCGAAGCCCTCACATTGTCATGCTGAGCTTGCGAAGCATCTGTGTTAATTCTCCTCCCGTCATTGCGAACACCACCCCCCCCACCGTCATTGCGAGCTTGTACTCAAGCGTGGCAATCCATCTTTTTTTTCTAAAGATAAAATAATACTAAAAGAGCAGAAATACATTTTTTGTTACAATTTTGCTATAATCACACATTAAAGGATTTTTATTTCCCTTCTATGTGTTCTTTGTCCTTACCGTCCAAAACGGCGGGAAAGGAGTTGTAAAATGAAGCTTGTTTCATATTCGCGGGTAAAACTGCGATTTAAGATAAGTTGCAAGGTTAAGCGATTTAGCGGTTTCTTAACCCTGCGGTTTAGACTTAAATAATTTGGCGGGGCGAAAGCCCTGCTACTTTGTTTGTCTGAATTAATATTATAACACAATTTCTTGGATTTTGGTTGCTGCTGGCGGGTGAGAGTGTAAAAAAGAGAAACCCGCTTAAATCAAATTGCATTGCAATACAAAAGAAAGATAGATTGCCACGCTTGAGAGAGACCCTTCGCTTGGCTTAAGGCTTCGGCTCACCGCAATGACGGAAGAGAATAAACACAGATTCTTCGGCTTCGCCTCTGAATGACAATGGGGTGGGCTTCGGCGAAGTCATGACGCAAAATGGACGCTCACGCATAACAATAGAGGAGTAGAGTGTATCATTCAACAACCTCGTTAGCTTTTTTGCTCTCGTTATCTTTTAAGAGCGTAGCATTGATGTTCTCCCTGTCGTAATAATAAGCATTTTGGGACTGTTTTGCCATCGTAGGTTTGATATTTTTATGATAATAATGATACACCCCAAAAGAGATGATAGCCACACTTGTTATAGGAACCAAAATGCTCGTGCGTATTTTCGCAGAGTTCTCTTTGACAAAACGCTCAAGCGGCGGGATATTTCTAAACTGACCCTTGCATATCTCCTCAAAACTCTCAACATATTTTTTCAAGGATTTGAGGGCGTAAAGCTTCTGGAAAACTTTGGAGTTTTTGGGATTTGCGAAGTCGCTCCCCCTGAAAAGTATAGCGTCCGTATCGCAGTCCATCTCGTCCCACAGATAGTGCCGCTCTATCAACGCCAAAAGTGCGACGTGCAGCACGATAAACGAAAATCTGTCTATTTTGCGCGACCAAGCGTTAGCTCGTTTTGGGTGTTGAAAATTTGGCACGCCGCACTCAGCATTGCCAAAACTTTTCAGTTCATCAACGTACATACCATCATAATCTATCAACTTCAGCACCCTTCCATTGTCCGTTACTATGATATTTCCGCTCTGTATATCGCCGTGCGCAAAAGTATGTTTTTCTATAAATTTCGCCAATTTTCCAAGAGAGTTGAGCAGATTTTTCATCTTAAGTCTGTTCGTGTAGTTGTTTTTGATAAAATTCCCCAAAAGCTCGCCCTCAACCCACGCCATCTTTATAATGGGAAATTTTTTGCCGCCGACTATGATGCCCTCGCTTTGGTATTCAAAGTCCACGAAATAATCCGACTGCAAGCTTCCCAGATACCTTGAGATAGCCTTGTACCGCTCCCTGCGGTCTGGCATCTCGCACTGAAAGCAGCGCACGGCGTATTTTATGCGATACTGCGACATTATCTCAAATATATAGGCAAAATTTCCGCTCAACACTTGCGGCCCAAGAGCATTTCTTTTGACGCTGCCGGTATTAAGTATCTCGTCTGTGAGCGTATCTTTGGCGTGCTGAAATGCCGCTCTGTATTCGTTTGATTTTGGATATATCATCGCCTTAAAGCCTTACTGTTATCAAAGTGGTATCGTCCGTTTTTATCGCGTGTTCAAGTCGTTTGACGTGTACAAATTGCCAAAAACTTCTCAAATCGTTGATTGACATCAGCTGTGCCCAAACCTCGCTGTTGCCCCGCTCCATCTCTCTCATCGCCCACTCGCCAAGCGCATCGCTCATACAAAGCAGCGTTGGAGAGGGCACATCTTTCAATTTCCATATTTTGTAAAATCTTGAACGCTCTTTGGCGTGCTGGAAAAACAGATTGCCCCTGTTTTTTGTGCTGAACATTTGCGGTACGACATCAAACTGTTCGGACGCAGTGCGGGGAAAAGCCTCTACAAATCTCTCATCGCTCAGCAAAACGACTATGCTATCTCCGACCCCTATGATACGGGCTTGGTTGTTAAGATAGCTGTACTCAATTCCCAGAAAAGTAGCGAAACTTCCCACTCTCAAACCACGCTTTTGTATGGCAGTCATATCGTTGCATTTGAACATTTCAGTGTAGTATGTCAGCATAACTTTTTTGATGTCAAATGCCCTGCCTGCACCCGTTTTGATGAAATAATCCACCAAAGCTTTTGCCCAATTTTTAGAATCATACGACACACTCGCCCCATCGCTTAGGGCTATGCGAAGTTTGTTGTCCTCAAAATGTATGCCAAATATATCCTCATTTTCATCAAGGTAGTTATAATCTTTCGGGATAGACCCCCCGAACACAACTTCCATCACTTATGCCATACTTTGAGTAGCCGGCAGTGTACCTATCTCAAAAAAGTTGATGATATCGGCAGCATCAGCGTTGAAAACAAAACATTTTGAGCTGCTGCTGACATCATAACCCCTTTGCAGAGCTTTTTGCACCAAATACGCCGGCAAGAGGCTTGACATTCTGAAAAGCTGCCTTGCATAATCGTCTTTGATATCCATATCTTTTGTCGGATATTTGATGACATCTGACGCAAAAGAGCTCACGTGTATGTTAAATATAGAAGTATTGCCGCGTGAAGTGCCTATGTTTTTGATCTCCTCAGCAAGCAGTTCGGGATTGCCGTCTGTTGAGTCGCCGTCCGTGATGTGTATAAGTATAGGAGGAAAACTCTCGTGATGCTCCCTGCTCCACGACCAAAGTGCCTCTTTGGCTTCGCTAAAAGCCGCACACATCGGCGTTTCGCCATTGGCTTCAGCCTCCACCCAGATGGGAAACCGCACTTCTCTCTCTACTGTCTTGCCATATCCGTTATCTACTTTTTCTACGATACTCTCTTCGCCAACGCTATTTTCGGCTATAAGAGATATCGGGTTCAAAACTCCCCTCACCGCATCTCTCAACAGGCTGTTTTCAACGCCTTTGCCGTTATAACTAAGAACTCCTACATGGAAATAATCCCTGACACCGTCTATCTTGTTGCATAAATCTATAAGGTTAAGTATGGTGCGGTTGATGACGTCGGCTACGTGTTTGGCTTTTGGTTTGTTTATGGAAGGCATAAGATAACCCATAGATTCTGATTGGTCAACCAAAAATAAAAACGCTACAGGAGTTTTCCTGCTGATTTGGATATGGTCATACATATATTTTCCTTACAATAGAGCTCTTAATATAGCGTTAAGCTATAAAAACTGTAATTCTATTATATAAAAATACTTGCTATATAAAAATCAATGGATATTATATAATAATGCAATTATAATTTTTTTTGCGAAGCACTGCTGTGCCATTGCGGTGAGACAAAACCCACTCCGTCAATTGCGAGGAGCGAAGCAACCCCCCCCTATGTCATGCTGGTGAGCCGCAGCCCTGAGCTTGTGAAGGGTCACGAAGTAGGCGTGTTTTGTTTGTGTCCCCACTCCGTCATTGCGAGTTTGCGCCAGCAAACGTGGCAATCCA
>JAITNC010000156.1 GCA_031290675.1 Campylobacteraceae bacterium
ATCTATCACGACAATCTCGATGTTCTGATAGCTTTGCTCTCGCAAGCTTTCAATCGCCGACGAGATGTAAGCAGAGGTATTGTGAGCCGTCATCAGGACAGACACTAGAGCAGAGCTTGGTTGAGGCAGGGCGGCGGATGTGAGATTTGTCACGCTTATCTGCTTTGTCGCGTCTTTCAAAGCCACTTGGGCTAAGCCATAAGAGGCGAAAAAACGGTTTAAAAAGCTCAACTGTTGCGTCGGCGCATCCGCACTGAGTACATTGCTTGCGAGCAGGTATAGCTGAGCTTTTGAGGCAGGAA
Source organism: Campylobacteraceae bacterium (assembly GCA_031290675.1). Classification (GTDB taxonomy): domain Bacteria; phylum Campylobacterota; class Campylobacteria; order Campylobacterales; family Campylobacteraceae; genus JAIRKW01. The sequence goes on from JAITNC010000156.1 coordinate 303, forward strand.
GGAGCGCATTTCCTTCTTTGAGAGCGAAACTCAATAAATTTTTAGCTTCATCGTTTTTCCCATTTTTCAGCAGCAAACTCACTTTCAGAGCCAAAGGCGCACTTGGCGTATCTACCAACCCCAACGCCAAAGATGGGAGGTAAGGCGAGAGAGAGGCGGCAAACTTGAACCGCAAATCATCAAAGCCCCTGCATCGTGTCAATTTACTGACGACCTCTTCCGCCTCTTTAAATCGTCCGCTTGCAGCCAGCGAGATGGCGAGGGCAAAACCTCCCTTGAGATGAGAGCCGTTCCAGACGCTAGAAGCGACTGTTTTGTACATCCCAAGAGAGTAACACGCCCACTGTTCATCGCCTGTTTTAGGAAAATCATCCTTCAAAGCCAGCGCATAAATGTATCTTGACCTACGTAGATAAAAAACAAACTTTATATGGTTAAAAATCCTGCGAACGAGCATCATCACATATCGTTACCGAAAAGGTCGCGTGTGTAGACCTTGTGCGCCACATCACTCAAATCGTCCGTTATTCTGTTCGCGATGATCACGTCAGACTCTTTTTTGAAGGTGGCCAAATCGTCTACGATTTTTGACTTGAAAAAGTCAGCCTCTTTCAACACGGGCTCGTAAACTATCACTTCTATACCTCTGGCTTTGATGCGCTTCATGATGCCCTGTATGGAAGAGGTGCGAAAATTGTCCGAGCCAGCCTTCATTATGAGGCGATAAACGCCCACGACATTGGGCTTGCGTTTTAGTATCTCTTCAGCTATAAAATCTTTTCGTGTTCTGTTTGACTCCACGACAGCCAACATAAGATTTTGCGGCACATCTTTGTAGTTAGCCAAAAGCTGTTTTGTGTCTTTTGGAAGACAATACCCGCCATAACCAAAAGAGGGATTGTTGTAGTAGTCGCCTATTCGTGGGTCTAAGCTGACGCCTTTGATGATGTGGTTTGTGTCAAGCCCGTGCAGCGAAGCGTAAGTGTCAAGTTCGTTGAAAAACGCCACCCTCATAGCCAGATACGTATTGGCGAAAAGCTTGATGGCTTCGGCCTCCGTGCTGTTTGTAAGGAGTGTGGGGATGCCTTTTTTGATAGCGCCTTCCCGCATCAAATCCGCAAAAGCCTCTCCTCGCTTGGAAACTTCGCCGACTACGATACGGGACGGGTGGAGGTTGTCGTAAAGCGATTTGCCTTCTCGCAAAAATTCGGGTGAAAACATGATATTGTCAAAATTTAACTCTTTTTTCAGACGAGCCGTAAAACCAACCGGAACTGTAGATTTTACCACTATGACCGCTTTTGGATTTATAGATATAACATCGCGCGCTACGGACTCAACCGAACTTGTATCAAAATAATTTGTTTCAGGGTCGTAGTTTGTAGGTGTGGCTATGATGACAAAATCCGCACCGATATAAGCTTCGTTTTTATCCAAAGTAGCCCTTAGATTTAAGGGTTTGTTTGTCAGATAGTATTGGATCTCCGCATCTTCAATGTGCGCTTTTTTGCTATTTAACAACCCTACTTTATGTGCGTCTATGTCAAACGCCACCACTTCGTTGTGCTGCGCCAATAACACCGCATTGGAAAGTCCTACGTATCCCGTGCCTGCGATTGCGATTTTTGCCATTTGGAGCCTTTAGAAATTATTTTGCGTTATAGTTTTGTAAAATTGTAATTGTATTATTATTTTGATGATAAAAAGATAAAAATTACCGAGTTAAAATCGCTAAACCCTGTTCAGTTGGCAAAAAATTAACTTGAAAATTATATTTTTTTGCCCAATTGTTACACATATCTTTTTCATCTTTTCGTCCGGCATCATCAGCCCAAATCTGAGCGGATTTACTCAAATTCTCATACACCGCCAATAGGGCAGGATAGCGTGCATAAGGGCAAGTTGAGCCCGGAGGTCCGTCTACGATAAGCAGGTCTATCTCTTTTATATCTTCCAATACTTTTTGCTGATACCACAAAGGTGCATTTTCTCTGTTGCCGCCCAAATGCTCGCCGCTCCAAGGCTCAAGTGTGGATATTCGCAAATCAACAAAACTATCTAAAGACTCTTTTTTTATATTTTGCAGCGTTTGGTTGGCAAATTGTTCCAAATGGTCTACAGAATAAAGAAGCCCACAGCCGTTTTGGCGCAAAGCGTCGCAAATGACTATCGTTGAAATGCCGCTGCCAAACTCCAAGACAACTTTTGGCTTAGCAGATACGATATATTCGTGCAATTTCAACAATACATCAGGCGACATCGGCCACCCCCTGAGAGGCGGTAAGCTATTTTTGATACTCAAACGACGAGCCAGCCAATAAAAACTCTCAATCTGACGATAATTTATCTGCTCAATACGCTTAAGTTCCGCAAATAACTGTTGTTTTAGCCCTTTCAACTCTTCGCTTTGTTTTAAACTATGCTCTCTCAAAAGCTTTTGAACTTTTTTCATATGGTCTACAGTCGCCATAAAGCTCCTTTTTTTGTACAATTTAACTCAAAATCAATTTTATTATAACATTTTAAATGCTCTAACGGCTTAAGGTTGATGTGTAAAATAATAGCAGGTGAAATATTTCAAAATAGAACTTGACAAAGCCTCTCGT
>JAITNC010000209.1 GCA_031290675.1 Campylobacteraceae bacterium
ACTATCCACGCAGCAAATGAGAGATGCCATTTGTCGCACCTGTATGATTTGATAAAAGTATTTCAAGAGTTTATAGCAAAATTTTAAAGGACAAAAGATGAATACGATATCCACAAAAAACGCCCCACAAGCCATAGGACCCTACTCTCAAGCTATCGTTGCAAACGGGTTTATTTTCACATCAGGACAGATAGCACTAACCAAAGAAGGCACTTTTTTGGACGCTGATATCACAACGCAAAGCGAGCAGGTTTTGAAAAACCTCTCCGAGATACTAAATGCGGGCGGAAGCTCACTTGATAAGGTCGTGAAAACGACTATATTTTTGACCGATATCAACGACTTTGCGATAGTAAATGAGATATACTCCAAGGCTTTTGGCGTTCATAAACCCTCAAGAAGCACCGTAGGCGTCAAATCGCTTCCCAAAAATGCTAAAGTTGAGATAGAAGCAGTAGCGCTTATTTAGGGCTTCAAAAATAAAATAAGGAGATAAAAATGGTAAGCAAAATATTCAAAAAATCAGCCTTTATCATCGTAACTGCTTTGCTTTTAAGCGGCTGTACAGATAAAGCAGACAAAAATGCAGACAAAAACATCGTGCGAGCAACCGTTACAGACGAAAATGGCGTTAGCTTAAATATCATCTTTGATAACGCTAAAGATACAGCCAATTTAACGCTTCCGGACAATACAACTATCCTTTTAAAAGGCGTTGCAATGGCATCTGGCATAAAATATGCAAATGATGAGTACGAGTACAGCGAATGGCACGGAGAGAGCGAACTAAAACGCGGAGATGAGATTATTTTCAAGACGCAAAAGTAACTTCTTTTAAGGGGGAGCAGATGTTTGTCATCTTAAAGATGGGTGACACTATGAGAGAGTGCGCTAAAGTATACGGGGATTTTGAGGATTGGACGCTAAAAGCTATGGATATCGCTCCAAACGAAGTAACTGTGATAAACCCAAAAAAACAGCAGCTTCCGGAACTTCAAAACATCACAGGTATCATCATCACAGGCTCTCACGATATGGTTACCGACAGGACAAGCTGGCTGGAGGACTCCTCCGCTTGGCTTAGAGAATGTGCGCAAAAAGATATCCCAGTTTTGGGTGTATGTTTTGGACATCAACTCCTTGCGCAAGCTTTTGGCGGGCTGGTTGATAATAATATAGAAGGCCCCGAGATAGGCACTGTCGGTATAAATCTAAACGAAAACGCCGAAAATGACGCTCTCTTTGGGTATCTGCCGCAGACTTTTTTAGCCCACGAAACACATACACAGTCTGTTTTGCAGCTGCCGAAAAATGCGACTGTTTTGGCTTACAACTGTCACGATTTTTGCCAAGCGTTCAGGATAGGCAAAAACATTTGGGGCGTTCAGTTCCACCCCGAACACGACACGGATATCATAAGAGAGTATGTACTAGCGCAAAGAGAACAGCTTGAAAACACTGTTGTAACTTTGAACGAGATTTGCGAAACGCCTTATGCGAACAGTATCATCAAAAAGTTTGTACAACTTTGCAAAACAAAAGCTAAAAACTGATTTGAGTGTTGTAAAAAGTGGGTCTTTTCGTAACACATTTTTAAATTAACCTGTTCAACTGAAAATCTAAGCGTGTTTTTAATCAAAAGATGATTAAATGTTATATATCAAAAAGATACACAAATCTTTTTAACTCAAAAGGAAGCAGTATGGCAGAAAAGCACTATGATGTTGTAATCGTCGGCGGAGGTATCTCAGGTTCGGCTCTCTTTTACACATTGGCAAGTTACTCTAACATAAAGTCTATCGCTCTTATAGAAAAATACGATGGCTTGGCACGACTTAGTTCAAGCGGACGTGGAAATTCGCAGACGATTCACACTGGCGATATTGAAACTAACTATTCACTCGCTAAAGCGACGCAGGTAAAGCGCACTGCAAATATGATAAGACGCTACTGCCTCCAGCACGGTTATGAAAACAAGTTTATGTTCGCTCACCAGAAAATGGCAGTCGGCATAGGCGACAAAGAGGTAGAGTATATGAAAAAAAGATACGAAGAGTTCAAAGAGCTTTTCCCGTATCTTGAGGTTTATGACAAAGAAAAATTGAAAGAGATTGAGCCAAATATCGTATTTGACGACAAAGGCGTTGAGCGCCCTGAAGATATCGTAGGCGTGGGCGTCAAAGACCAATACTCCACTATAGACTACGGCGCGATGACTGAAAGTTTGGTAGAAAACGCTCAAAAAGTGAAAAAGAAACAATGTGATGTATTTTTTAACTCACAAGTCAAAAGCATAAAACAGCTTGGCAGCCAACACGTGTTACAAACAGTAACAGGCGATATATTTACGGCTGATTTTGTTGTCGTAGACGCCGGAGGACACTCTTTGTACCTCGCACACTCTATGGGACACGGAAAAGATTTTGGTTGTTTGCCGATAGCCGGAAGTTACTATGTGACAAAGGGGCATTTTTTGAAAGGTAAAGTTTATATGGTACAAAATCCAAAACTTCCTTTTGCGGCTCTGCACGGCGACCCTGATGTATTGCTTGATATGGCGACGAGGTTTGGACCTACAGCGTTAGCGCTTCCTCTGCTTGAGAGATTTCACGGGCTTTCAACGCTGCCTCAATTTTTTAGAACTTTAAATCTTGACGGAAAAATACTAAAAATCCTTAAAGACTTGTTTGGGGACTCAGATATTAGAAATTATATTCTTAGAAATTTTGTTTATGAGATTCCGCTTCTGAAAAAAAGTGCATTTTTGAAAGATATAAGACGACTTGTTCCGTCCTTGAAGCTTGAAGATATTGAGTACGCCAAAGGATTTGGCGGAGTAAGACCTCAAGTTTTGAACAAAATAGAGAAAAAATTGATGCTTGGCGAAGCCTCTATAAATCCGGGTACGGGCATATTGTTCAATATGACGCCAAGTCCGGGAGCTACGAGCTGCCTCGGCAATGCTGAGCGAGATGCGAAAATAGTCTGCGAGTATTTAAAAGCCACTTTTGACGCGAAAAAATTTATCGCCGACTTGGTAGATGAATAAAGAAGCATCTTTAAATCTATACGCAAAGATAGAGCCTCTCATAGGTTTTTATGACGATTATGAGAGGCTTTACGATATATACCTGAAAATCATCACATCTTTAAAACCGCAAAAGATTTTGGATTTTGGCTGCGGAAACGGGCGGCTTTCACAGATACTGACAGCCAAAGGGTTTGACACGCTTGGCATTGACCTCAGCTCTGATATGATAGAGCGGGCTTTGCTTAGAGGCGTGAGAGCCAAACAAACCGACATCAAAGAGCTTGAGGGAGAGTTTGACCTCATCATAGCCGCCGCTGATGTTTTGAACTATTTTGACGCTTTGACGCTTGATGATATCTTGCGCACAATCTGTCAAAAACTCTCGCCAAAAGGCTTTTTGATAGCCGATATAAATACACTTCACGGATTTAGATATGTAGCTGAGGGGTTATTGGCCAAAGAGAGCGAGAGCGGTTTTTTGGTCGTAGACGCCAATTTTGAAGATAAAGAACTCACGACAAACTTCACATTTTTTGAAAAAAGCGGCGAGATGTACAAAAAAGAGGCGCAAACGATAACGCAATACTTTCACACGCTTGAATATTTCAAAAAAACAGACTATTTTACACTAAAACAGACGTTGAGCGTTTTTTTGTTTGATGATAAAAATGCCGATAAAACGCTGATGCTCTTGCAAAAGAAATAGCAAATTACTCTATTTTAAGCAATTTACTAGTACTATCTTTGTCTTATTTGGCAATCATTGCGCAATCAAAAAAGAGTATTATATTTTAAACAAAAAAGGAATTAAACAGTGGAAAAAAGAACAAAAATATTAGCTACAGTAGGGCCGTCAAGCGACTCAATAGAAATCCTAGAAGGGTTGATAAGAGCTGGCGTAAACGTCTTTCGTCTTAACTTCAGCCACGGCACTCACGAGTATCACTCTAAAACTTTCAACAATATAAAAGAGGCTGAGAAAAAGGTCGGCACAAGAGTCGGCGTTTTGCAGGATTTGTGCGGGCCAAAGATAAGGGTCGGCAAACTCAAATACGACTTTGAGTTGAAACAAGACGACCTTATAGAGTTCCACATAGAGCAGTTAGAAGGCGAGAAAATAGCCGCCAACCGCTACAAGCTCAGCATAAATCAACCACGTATTTTATCGCTTCTAAAAGACGGCGAGCTTATCTATCTGTATGACGGAAATATCCAGACAAAAGTCGTAGAGATGAACGATAAATTTATCACGGCGAAAGTACACAATTTCGGCAAACTCTCCTCAAACAAAGGGGTCAATTTCCCGAACACAAAGATAAATATAGACGTCATCACGCAAAAAGATAAAGACGACCTTCTTTGGGGTGTGCAAAACAAAGTGGACTTTATAGCCATCTCTTTCGTGCAGAGAAAAGAGGATATTTTGTACGCCAAAAAACTCTTAAAAGAGCACGGCGGGGAGGCTCATGTATTTGCCAAGATAGAGAAATTTGACGCTGTTGAAAACATAGACGAGATATTGGAAGTGAGCGACGGCTTGATGGTGGCGAGGGGCGATTTGGGCATAGAAGTGCCTTATTATAAAGTGCCGAGTATCCAAAAAAGCATCATCAGAAAAGCCAACGCCGCCTCAAAACCCGTCATCACCGCCACGCAAATGCTTCTCTCTATGGCAGAAAAAGAAACCGCCACGAGAGCTGAGATAAGCGATGTCGCAAACGCCGTACTAGACGGCACGGACGCCGTGATGTTGTCTGAAGAGAGCGCTATCGGCAAAAACCCTATCAATGTCGTGGAAACGATGTCAAACACGATAAAAGAGGCGGAGAAAATATACCATTACAACAAGTTTTCAGACTTCTCCTTTTTTGACGAAACCGATGTGATAGCCTCCTCCACAGGACGCTTGGCTGAAAGACTTGACGTGAAAGCCATCATATCTATCACGGGTTCGGGCAAATCAGCCAAAAAAATGGCTCGCTACAGAATCAAAAACGACATTTACGCTATCTGCCACGATGAGAGAGTAGCACGCTCGCTCACCATAGCTTGGGGCATAGAACCTACACTTGTCATAGAAAAATCAACCCTCAACGGAATGCTCGGCAGCACATTTACCAACGCCCTTAAAATGGGCTGGATTGACCACGAACACACGTATATATTGACGGCAGGTTATCCGGCTGGAGTTGAAGGCAGCACGAACTTTATAAGAATTGTGAAGAAAAATGAGATAGATTATTTGGCGGGGCTAGAAGCGTAATCCCCCCTCTCGTCATTGCGAGCCTGCACTAGCAGGCGTGGCAATCCATATGATAATGGCATAAAAAATAAATATTATACAAATATATAGTGATAAAAGTAATATTTTTTCAGTAATTTTTTGTAAAAAATGAACTAATAAATTACTGGATTGCCACGCTTGAGTACAAGCTCGCAATGACGGCATGTGGAGCTTTCCCCAAAACAACATACGCCGACATTCTAAAAATCTGCTAAAATTACTTTATCTTACAAACACAGGAGTACAAGATGAGTAATTTTATAGA
>JAITNC010000213.1 GCA_031290675.1 Campylobacteraceae bacterium
TCGGGTATAAGCCCGTAATGCACCAAATCGTCCGGCTCAAGCAGACTCAAAAGCTCATCGTCCTGACTTTTGCCCCTTTTGTCTTGGTTAAATCCCAAAATATTTTTCCCAACCCGTCGCTTGATGATATCATCAAGTCCGTCAAACGCTCCGCCGCACACAAAAAGTATATTTGTAGTATCTACCTGAATAAACTCCTGATTTGGGTGTTTGCGCCCGCCTTTTGGAGGTATATTGACAACGCTGCCTTCTATGATTTTCAGCAGCGCCTGCTGAACGCCCTCGCCCGATACATCACGTGTGATAGAGCGGTTTTCGCTCATGCGGGCTATTTTATCAACCTCATCTATAAATACTATGCCCTGCTCGCATTTTTTCACATCGCCGTTAGCGGCTTGCAAAAGCTTTGTGAGTATGTTTTCTACATCTTCGCCGACATATCCGGCTTCTGTGAGGCTCGTAGCGTCGCATATCGCTATCGGCACGTCCAAAAATCTCGCCAAAGTCTGCGCCATAAGCGTTTTGCCGCTGCCCGTAGGGCCTATCAACAAGATATTTGACTTGGATATCTCCGTATTGTCGTCGGTTTTATCTTGCTTAAATATCCTTTTGTAGTGGTTGTAAACGCCCACAGAAAAGACTTTTTTGGCTCTCTCCTGCCCGATGACAAAATCGTCCAACACTCTTTTGAGCTCTTTTGGCGTCAAAAGTTCTTTATCGGCTTTTTCGCTATCTTTGGGCGTTTTTTGTGCATCGCCAAAAAATATCTTATACGCACCCTCTACGCAATACTCGCATATGCACGTGCTTTTGCCTGATATTATTCTCGCACCTTCGGACTCTTTGATACCGCAAAAATTACACTCTTTTATCATATAGTCCTTTCATATGGAATGCCGCGCTTCGTGTTCAAAACAAACTCGCACATCAGGCGCACTTTCTCATTTTTTGTAGTGTTTAGTATCTCCTCTGCGCTCTCACGCAAAGGTTGATTGCTCTTAAACAGCTTTTTATATGCCGCGCTCAGAGCGTCTATATTTTCTTTACTCTCTCTGCGGCGAAGTCCGACGAGGTTCAACCCTCTCAAAATCGCCCGATTTCCCTCAACCAGACAAAATGGCGGCACATCTTGCGAAAGCGCTGATGCTCCTGCCACCATGCAGCCCTGACCTATTTTGACGAACTGATGTACGGGTGTTATGCCGCCGATGACCGTATCGGAGCCGACCTCAACGTGTCCCGCTAACGTAGCGGAGTTTGCCATGATGACATTGTCATACAGTGTACAATCGTGCGCTATGTGGCAAAAGTTCATGATAAAACAGTTTTTGCCTATTCGTGTCGTGAAGTCGCCTTTTTGCGAACCGCCGTTTATCGTTACAAACTCACGCACGGTCGTATCGTCGCCGACTATGACACGTGAAAGCTCGCCGACTTGAAATGATATATCCTGCGGGTCGCCGCCTATGATAGCGTAGGGGTATATCCTCACACGCTCGCCTATGACGCTGCTTCCAAGCACTTGTGCGCCTTGTCTTATCTCGCTTTTGTCGCCTATCGTGCTTTTGGCAGATACAAAAGCGTGCGCCTCTATCACGACATCTTTGCCTATAACTGCACCCTGCTCAACGATAGCGCTTGCGTGAATTTTGCTCATTTATTTATCCACTATCATAGCTTTTAACTCTGCTTCCGCTACGAGTTTATCATCTACATATGCCTTAGCGTCCAAAACCCAGATAGCGCCTTTGTGCTTTAAAACACTCAGACGATACTCCAAGCGGTCGCCCGGAGTTACGGGAACTCTAAACTTTGCGTTGTCTATACTCATAAAATATACTACTTTATTTTTTACCTCTTCCTGACTGTCTTGGCACATACTCTTAAACGCCAACACGCCGCCCGCCTGCGCCATACCTTCTATAATCATAACGCCCGGATATATCGGGTGGCCGGGGAAATGCCCCTGAAATATCTGCTCTCCGATGGTAACATTTTTGTAAGCCTTGATGGAAACGCCCAACTCAAGCTCTACAACTCTGTCTATGAGCAAAAACGGGTATCTGTGGGGAAGAATCTCTTGAATCTCTGTAACTCTAATCATATTAGACCTTGTTATGAAAAATCTGTCAATTTTATCAAAGTATTGCTAAAACTTCTATAATGTCTTGATAAAAAGTCGCCCTGCACTCTATTTTGTAGGTAGTTTTTTTTACATCATCTAGTACGACAATGGGCGAAAAATCCGCCAACTCCTTACATATATCCAGACGTTTTTGTCTGACCAGAGGCTCAAATATCAACTCTTTCACGCTTTTGTAGCCGCTCTTGGCTAATTTATTTAAAGCTCCTATATCCAAAAAAACCGCACGCTCTTTCGTAAAACCAAAACCGCCATTTACATCGCTCACTTCGTACTCAAAAACGCCGCCCTCTATTTCACTCAAAAAATAACTACCTATGGTGTGGTCATTTTCGCTCACTCTTCCCCATAAAAGTCGGTAATTTTGAAATTTTTGACGTTCTATATCAAATCTTTGAGCATTTTTCTCACACTCAACCACTTTTTCGTAAAGTCCTAAGCGTTCTTGTATGCAACAGGGCAAGATATCCCTCCCGATGGGACTCATCATCTCGTCAAGCGGGCGTTTTTGCGCCTCTCTCTGGTTGCTCAGCGCATACATACAACCGCAATAGTTTTGATGATATAGCCGCTCTTCTCGTGCGAGTTTGAACTGCTCGCCGCTCCCGCCGCCCTTTCTAAAATCAAAACACAAGACCTCCACGCCCTCTTTTTTGGCAGTTGCCGCCGCCGCTTCCTCCAACTGTGCAAATGATTTTTTAGGACTCATAAAAAGCGTTGTCGTGATGCGCTCTTCGCCAAGCTCTTTGGCTTTTTTGGCGGTAACTTCAAGCCTTTTTTCAAAGCAAACCTCACATCTCGCCCCCCGCTCCTTCTCGCACTCAAGCCCTTTGACAGCCTCACACCAATTTTGGACGTCATACTCGCCCTCTATGAGTTTGATGCCGTATTTCTCGCAGCTTCGGCGCACGTCAAAAAGCCTCAACCTGTACTCATCGTAAGGGTGGATATTTGGATTGTAAAAAAATCCTATTAGCGGCTCAAGAGGCAAAGCCTCTCTCAGCCTTTTCAAAAAATAGTGGCTGTCCACCGAACAGCAGATATGTACTAACAATTTTTTGCATCTCTTTCATATTTTTGTAGATTATAGCAAAACAAAAACAA
>JAITNC010000221.1 GCA_031290675.1 Campylobacteraceae bacterium
GTTGATTTGCCGATTCCACCTTTGCCGTAAAAGGCGATTTGTCTTAATGTAGACATCTTTTTCTCCTTAACATTTTATTTTCAAGATATACATTGCAAATAATGTTCCGCAGAGATGAATAGTGAAATTTTTTGTGTTGTAGTAGTTCAGTCTTTTACAATTTTTAGCTTGGTTTGTCTTGCACGCTAAAATCTTGCAAACTTGCCCTTTGTGTCATTGTGAGGAGCGAAGCGACGTGACAATCCACTCTTGTGTCATTCAAAGGCAAAACCCCCATTGTCATGGCTCTGCCGAAGGCGTGAGCATCTGTGTTCTTGCTATTTTTAGCTCACAATCTATTGAAGTGTATTGACACAAATTACGATGTACGCTATAATGTACATACTACTTAAAAAGGCAAAAAAATGACAAATATAAATATCACAAATTTTAGAAAAAATATCTTTGGTATACTTGAGCAAACTATCAAATACAACGAGCCTGTAAACATCAGTACAAAAGACGGCAATGCTGTCATTATCAGCGAAGATGACTACAAGGGCTTGATGGAAACATTATACCTCTGCTCCATACCACATCTTAGAGAAGAGTTGATGAGCGGCCTAAAAACGCCTCTATCCGACTGCGTAGACGAGAGCGAGGTCAAGTGGTGATTTACCGTGTAGTTTATACAAAAAGAGCGGTGAAAGATATACCAAAACTTACATCAGCACACCTCGCAGACAAAGCAAAAAATCTCATAGAAATCATCAAACAAGACCCCTTCCAAACTCCGCCGCCTTATGAAAAACTGCAAGGCGATTTGCAAGGTGCATACTCCCGCAGGATAAACATACAACATCGCCTTGTTTATGAGGTGGTAGAGGAGAGTAAAACCATAAAGGTATTGAGCCTTTGGTCGCATTATGAGTAGTATGCTCCGCCTTTAAATGGGCATAATACTCAAAAACAGTTGCTATTTTTTATACCTTTGTTACACCACCCCCGTCATTGCGGGCGTCCCTCCTGTGTCATGGCTCCGCCGAAGGCGTGAGCATCTGTGTTTATTCTCCTCCGTCATTGCGAGTTTGCTTGCAAACGTGGCAATCCAGTATTTTGTCATGGCTAGCCGTGAGCATCTGTGTTTATTTGTATTTTGACGAATAACTGAGATTGTTACGTCGCTTCGCTCCTCACAATGACAAAAAGGGCGTGTTGTGTAATGCAAAAAGGCAAAAGAGGGACGCCTGCAATGACGGAGAGTGGATTAGGGCATACCAAATTTATGTATTTATGGCACAGATATTTTGCGCCAAGACGAGGCAAGGAGCGAGCCTGCTAGGAATAATACGAACTGGTATATGACGACGCTGGCGAGCGAACAACGAAGTATTGGCGCAAAAGAGCACGCCAGAGAACATAAAAGCCGAATTAGATAATACCAAGTTTACAAGATTTTAGCGTCAGTTTTTCGCACGATAATGAGGCGCAAATGAAGCCCGCGAGCGGTGCGTACGTAACTGGTACGTGAGCGAGCGCGGCGAAATTGCAACGATGTTAGCGTGTGAAAAACTGACGCTAAAATAGGATTGCTGAACATACCAAATTTATGCTTTTATGGCACAGCTATTTTGCGCCAAGACGAGGCAGAGAGTGAGCCTGCTAGGAATAATACGAACTGGTATATGACGACGCAGGCGAGCGAACAACGAAGTATTGGCGCAAAAGAGCACGCCAGAGAACATAAAAGCCGAATTAGATAATACTAAGTTTACAAGATTTTAGCGTCAGTTTTTCGCACGCTAACGAGGCGCAAATGAAGCCCGCGAGCGGTACGTACGTACTGGTACGTGAGCGAGCGCGGCGAAATTGCAACGATGTTAGCGTGTGAAAGAGCGAGCTAAAAATTGTAAAAAGACAGACACGTAAAATCAGTAGTACACCCGACTCAAATACAGCCCACCCGCTTCCGCTACGTCCGTGATGCTTCTCTTTTTTTTGTCTATCTGAAGCCCAATATCCTCCAAGCTGAGCGTGCCTTTTTGCACCGCCAAGAGCGAAGCTATCATCATTCTCACTTGAGAGCGCAAAAATCCATCTCCCAAAAATCTAAAAACAACGAAGTTTTTATGTCTGTAAGCGTCCGCTTTGTAGAGGGTTCTGATGTCGTCTTTTGTTTCACTGCCCTCTTTTTTGAAAAAACCAAAATCGTGAGTTCCCACAAAAAGCTGCAAAGTTTTATTTGCCAAATCCAGATTAATATCTTTCACAAATAGTGCATAATCGCTCAAAAACGGATTGCGCGAGCCTGTGAAGCAGATATATCTGTAAAGCCTCGCCTTTGCGTCAAATCTGGCGTGTGCTTCGGGCGATACGGCGGTTATTTTTCTTACATACATAGAAGGGGAGAGCAGGCGGTTGAGCGTGTTTTTGAGTTTGGACATATCGCTCCAAAACTCCGGTATATCCACGTGAATGACTTGAGAGAGAGCGTGAACGCCGCTGTCTGTGCGGGAACTGCCAACGGGTTTTGAGGATATGCCAAGCTCTTTTAGGGCTATGATGACTCTATCCATAACGCCGCAGCGATGGGGCTGTTGCTGAAACCCTTGAAATCTCCCGCCGTCATAACTGATAAAAAGAAAAACTCTCATTGGCTCAAAAGCGTTTTAGGATTTTGCGCCTAAATACCGTGTAAGAGAGGGCAAAAAAGAGCATAAATATGAGCGCAAGACTGCCTATGGGGTGTAGACGTCCTAAAAGCGATATGAGCGCAAAGTAGCTTATTATCACGAGCGAAATCATGATGTATATACTCGCCCTCTCATACCTGTATGTAACGATGCCAAAAGATAGCGCAAACAGCGTTGTAGCAAGCGGGAATAGGGCGATGCAGAGATAAAAGACAAAATCCCACGCTCTGCCGGAACTCGTGAAAATATTTTGCCAATACGCTTTAACGCCGCCGACCTCTTTGACACTGCCGCTCAAGAGTGTGCGCATCAACATCGTCCCAAAATCAAGCTGGTCTATCTTGCTTTTTGTTATCTCGTAAGCTTTGCCGCCGCTAAGTTCCAGACTTATCTCGCCGCTATCGTTGCTTATAAAAGCTTCTGTGGCGGAGATGATGCGGTCTTTGTTTTCGTACTCAGAGTAGAGAACTATCCCTTTGTAGTAGTCTTTGCCCGCACCGTTTACAAACACAAACCAATCCGAGAATTTTTGCCCGAATTCGGTCGCTTCTATGTTGAACTTGGCTTCTGCTTTTTTGTAATCCACAAAATTTGCCTGCAAATCCTTTGAGAGCGGCATCAAAACAAGCACATTTATGACCAAAAAGAGCGACAAAAGCGAGGATATGGCGAGGAAAAATTTGGCGATTTTTTGCGGTGCGTGTCCCAAAGTGAACAGGACTATCATCTCGTTTTCCCGTGAGAGTTTGAACAAAACTATCGCCAAGGCTATGAAAAATGTTATCGGAAAGGTGAAAATAAAAACTTTTGGCAATAAAAAAAGATAGAGTTTGCCGAGCTCAAAAAATGTTATCTTGATGACGGAAGTGATGCGTGCTATCTGGATAAAATAGATAACCGAAGTGATAAAAAACAGTGTAAAAAAAAGCGAGCCAAATACTGATAAAAACTGGCTCAAGAGGTAACGATTTGTCCTACCCATAGATATATCTCACCAAAGTCAAGAACTGTTTGTCAAGCAGATAAGTTACAAAAAGACCTATCGCCAAAAACGGTATAAAGGGCATCTCAAAGCCTCTTTTGGCGACTATCAAAAAAACCGGTATCGCAAACACAGCCGATAGATATATCGCTATAAGTCCGAGCTGAAGGCCGAGAACTGCGCCTATGATGGCGGCGATGATGATGTCGGCTTCGCCCATAGCCTCTTTTTTGAGAAGTGAGGAGATGACGATGCGAAGCAGGGCAAATCCTCCGGCGAACAAAAGGGCGTATTCAAATCTGCTCAAAACTTCAAAATGCACCAGTGCCAACGCCAGAGCCGGAAGGCTGAGGGAGTCGGGAACGGCTTTGTATCTGATGTCTATCAAGGAGAGGGCGAGCAGGAGCGAAAACACAAGGCTCAAGCTCAAAGCCACGTATATCTCGCTCTCTTTTAGCGCACAGACGAAAAAGATAAGCGCAGTCGCCAACTCTATGAGCGGGTATTGCACGCTTATCTTATCACCGCAAAAAGCGCATTTGCCGCGCAAAAATATCCATGAGAGAAGCGGTATGTTGTGATACCATTTCAACTTTTCGCCGCAAGCCGTGCAGTGCGAGGAGGGGAAAACAACGCTCTCGCCTTTGGGAATACGCAATATCAAGACATTTAGAAACGAACCGATAAGAAGCCCCAATATGCTCAAATATGCTACAATCATACTCCACCAAACTTTCTTTGTATATTTTTGTACTCTGATATTATCTCTATAAGCTCCGCTTCCGCAAAGTCAGGCCACAAAGTTTTTGTGAAAAAAAGCTCTGCGTAAGAGGCTTGCCACAAAAGGAAATTTGAAAGCCTTCGCTCGCCGCCCGTGCGTATCAGCAGGTCTACAGGAGGAAAATCCTTCGTGTCCAAACTCGCCTCTATATTTGCCTGCGTTATCTGCGCACCGCTTGCAAAAAGCTTCTGGCAAGCCCTCGTTATCTCATCGTGCGAGCCGTAATTTACAGCCAACACCTGCGTCAGGGCGTTATTGTTTTTTGTGCTCTCTTTGACGTTTTCTATCGTGTTTCGCAGCTCGTGGCTAAATTTGCTCAAATCGCCGATAGTTTCAAAGCGTATATTGTTTTCCATCAAGCTTTTTTGCTCCTGCTTCAAAAACTTCATAAAAAGCTTCATCAAATACTCTATCTCGTACTTTGGGCGTTTCCAATTTTCAGTGCTGAAAGCGTAAAGCGTCAAGTATTTTATGCCTATTTTCGCTGCTGAGCGAGTTATCTCACGCACGACTTGCGCGCCTTTATCGTGTCCGAAACTGCGCTTTTTGCCTTGCCGCTCAGCCCAGCGTCCATTGCCGTCCATGATGATAGCTACGTGTGATAAAGTGTTCAAATCACAACTCTTCGCAATGTTCTAATATATCAAACGATATGTCAAGCTTCGGTTTTTTAGCAAGTTTAAGCGTACCTTTTTTGGTTATAAAAGTTATCTCATTGTCGGGCGAACCAAACGGATTTAACTCGTCTATGATGTTCAGGCAAACGGCGTCAAGATTTTTATTTTTGAGCATATAAAGAGCGCAATTTTCAGCGTTGCTTTTATCAAGCTCGGCTTTAAAACCGATAACTTTAAGAGCTTTTTTGTCTATCTCTTTTAATAAATCTTTCGTTTTTACAAGTTTCAGGTCAAACTCGTTTCCAAGCTCCTCTTTTTTTATTTTACCTTTTTTCGCTTCGCTTGGTTTGTAGTCGCTCACAGCCGCCGCCATAAATAAAAACGGATTTAACTTTAGGCTTTTGAGCGTATCATTTAAGACGCTCAGCATCTCATCGGAACTTTTCACAAAAAGACGTTTTATCGGCAAATCCGCCTCTTTTGAGCTCACGCTTTGTATGTATGTAACATCGGCACCTTTTAAAAACAACGCCGTAGCCAGACTTTCAGCCATTTTGCCGCTTGAAAAATTTGATATATATCTCACGTCGTCTATCTTCTCAACAGTCCCGCCGCCCGTTACTACAGCCTCCCTGCCGCGCCAAAAATCAGATGAGAGCAAAACTCTCGCCGTTTCAAAAAACAGAGCTTTAGGCTCAGCTAAAGCCCCTTCGCCTTTGTCGTCGCAAGCCAAAAGCTTATCTTGCGAAGCTATAACCTTGTGTCCGAAACTCTTTAACTTTTCAAGCGAACTCTGCGTCGTGGCGTGCAAAAACATCGCTGTATTTGCCGCCGGAGCGATGAGTATCGGCTTTGTGAAAGCGAGCGCAGTGGAGGTTAGAAGGTTGTCCGCTATGCCGTGGGCGAGTTTATTTATAGTGTTTGCGGTGGCAGGGGCGATGAGGAAAACATCAGCCCATTTGTTGATAAATATATGATTATTGTCGTTGCTCCAACTCTCTGTGACAGCCTCTAAAACAGCGTTTTTGCTAAGGGCTTCAAAGCTGAGAGGAGAGATAAACCGTTTGGCGTCCTCGCTCATCAAAACCCTGACATTTGCGCCGCTTTTTGTGAACAATCTCACAAGCTCCAAAGCTTTATAAGCGGCTATGCTGCCCGTAACACCAAGTAAAATATTTTTATCTTTTAAAAGCGGCATTTACTACTTCCCGAAATATTTATAAAAAAAATCTTTGACAAATTTCAGCGGCGCGCGGTTTATCGCCAAAGAGCCCTCAGGTACATCTTTGGTAACGGTCGTGCCGGCCGCTATCATCACATTGTCGCCTACCGTAACAGGAGCTACAAACTGCGTATCGCTGCCGATAAAGACATTTTTGCCTATCGTAGTCTGGTGCTTCTCTCTGCCATCATAATTACACGTGATAGTCCCACAGCCTACGTTTGTTCCCTCGTCTATCGTCGCATCTCCAAGATAGCTCAAATGTCCCGCTTTCACGCCTGTGAGCGTTGATTTTTTGACCTCTACAAAGTTGCCGATGTGTGAGTTTTTGATAAGAGAGTAGGGGCGCACGTGGGCGAAAGGCCCGACATCTGAATCAATAATTGTGCTTGATTCTATCCTCGTGTGGCTTTTGATATGGCTGTTTTGTATGTGCGTTTTGCCGAGCAGAGTTACGCCGTTTTCAAGCATACTCTCGCCCTCTATCGTAACGCCCGCTTCTATATATATGCTCTCCGGAAGCCTCATAATAACGCCATTTTTCATAAAATCGTGTTTTATGCGATTTTGCATGATAGTTTCGGCTTTGGCGAGCTGGACTTTTGTGTTGATACCCATAAACTTATCTTCCTCAACCAAGACGGCTTTTACGCTGTTGCCGTGCTCATTTGCCAAGCCTATCAAGTCTGTGATGTAATACTCTTTTTGTGCGTTGTCATTGGTAAGTTTTGGGAGCATTTTGTTTATAAAGTGCGTGTTAAATGAGTAAACGCCCGCATTTACAAGGTTGATTCTTTTCTGCTCAACGCTGGCGTCCTTCTCCTCAACTATCTGACTTACGTGCAACCCCTCGCTCGCCAAAACACGCCCGTAACCTTTGGGATTTTTCGCGAAAAACGCCCCCATGACTATATCGGCGTTCTCGTCTTGACACAAAAGCTGCATATCCTCAGTCTGCAAAAGCGGCATATCGCCACTCAGCACGAGTATCCTTTTGTACTTTGGCTTGAGCCCCATGATAGCGCCTCCCGTACCCGGAAACCGCTCGTGGTCTTGTATGATGATATGAAGACCGGCAAATTTTTTCAAAAGCTCGGCTTTTATATCTTCACTGTGGTGAAAAAGTATCACGTGTATATCGTCCGATATCGCCTGAGCCTCTTTCAAGATGTGGTGAAGCATATTGTATCCGCAAAGTTTGTGCAAAACTTTTGGGGTAGAAGACTTCATTCTCGTGCCAAGACCTGCTGCCATAATCGCTATTGAGGGACGCATATGAAATTCCTTATTTCAAATTAGCTTGATATTGTATCAAAAAAAGTTTACTGATAAGCATAATGTCCGATAATTTTATAACAAAATAGACAATCCTCTACCACTTGACCCGCACCTATGTTGTGTACTATCATCAGCCGCTTGTCATCTTCGGGCGATTTTTTGTCTATGACTATGCCTATATGAACAGCGCCGTTTTGCAGCTGCCACGCTACTACATCGCCAGCTTCATAGTCTTTCGCCTCAAGGCTTAGAGGCTTCACTTTGCCATATCTTTCAAAAAATTTCATCAAGTTTGGCACTCGGCGGTGGTCAATATTTTTATCTGTGGCTTTAGCACCCCAATTTTTAGGATATTTCGCGAAATTTGCCGCCATATCCTCGTGAATCTCTTTTTGCAGGTCAATGCCGACTTTTCTATACGCTCTTATCACGACATCAGTGCATACGCCAAACTCGCTTGGCACATCGCCGTTGGGGTAGGGTATCTTAAAATAAGCAGGATTGTACACAACGTCATCTTTGGTTAAAATGAGTGCGGCGTCGGAGAGCCTTTTGGCAAAATCGTCGCTGCCTGCCAAAACAAACCCACAAAAAAACAGTATAAAAAAGAGGAGCTTTTTCATATATATCACCGCCAAAAAACTTTTTCTAATCTTGTTTATTATAATATACTTTATTGATAATTTATACAAGGGTTTTCGTGATTAAAGTAGGAAAAATAAATCAGCTAAAAATAGCGAGATTGACGGATTATGGATTTTATCTTTCAGACGGCGATGAGATAGAGATACTGCTCCCCAACGCTTATATGACATCGTCTATGGAGATAGGCAGAACGATAGATGTTTTTATCTATCACGACTCCGAAAACAGGCTTGTCGCCTCAACGCTGTATCCAAAAGCAAGGCTTGGCGAGTTCGCACTGATGGAAGTTACAGACGTGTCAAGTTTTGGCGCATTTGTGGATTGGGGTTTGCCAAAAGAGCTTTTTGTTCCACTAAAATACCAAAAAACACCATTTAAGATAGGTCAAAAAAGGGTTATCCTCGTCGCACTTGACGATAAAAGCGGAAGGCTTATCGGGGTTGAGAAGTTTGGCAAATTTTTACCGCAAGGCAAGCCAAAATTTGAGCAAAACGAGAAAGTTGAGCTTTTTATGCTCGCCAAAACGCCGCTTGGCTTCAAAGCTATCATCAACAACAGATATGAGGGTATGCTCTTTCAAAATGAGATATTTACGGAACTTGAAGTGGGCGAGATGAGATACGGCTACATCAAAAAGTTCCGAAGCGACGGCAAGATAGACCTCTCCTTACAGCCAATAGGAGAAGAGTCCGAACTCGCCGCAACAGAGAAAGTGCTAAAAGTTTTGCGCAAACACGACTACAAAATGCCCTACAGCACAAAAAGCTCTCCTGAGGAGATATACAAAGTCTTTGAAGTCAGCAAAAAAAGCTTCAAAGCCGTGATAAACAGCCTGCGGGAAGAGGGGCTTATCAAGATAACAGAAAATGGCATAGAAGGCAACTGAGAACTTTAAGAGCAGTTTAGGTAAAATTTCTCAAAATTTACTTTTAGGAGATAATTATGGACTCATTTGGCGTTTTTGAGGTTTTTTTGATAGCGATTGTCGTTGTGGCAGTGCTTACCATCTACAAGGGTGTGATTATCGTATCACAAGCAGAAATACACATCGTTGAACGGCTCGGCAAATTTAACAGAGAATTGACCGCCGGATTTCACATCATCATACCGTTTCTTGACAGAGTGCAGGCGATACTCAGCACAAAAGAGCATATCATCAACATTCCACGCCAGCCGGTCATCACGCGCGACAACGTTACGATACAGATAGACGGTATCGTTTTTATAGCGGTCATAGACCCGTACAAGACGACATACAATGTAACAAACTACCAAGTAGCTGTGGCAAACTTAGCCCTGACAACGCTCAGAAGCGAGATAGGCTCAATGACGCTTGATGAGATTTTGAGCAACAGAGACAAGATAAACTCACGCATTCTTATCATACTTGACGAAGCAGGGGCGAACTGGGGCACGAAAGTAACGAGAATAGAAATAAGCGACATAGCCGTCCCCAAAGAGATACAGGAAGCTATGAGTATGCAGATGAAAGCGGAGCGGGAAAAGAGGGCGATAGAGCTTAAAGCGCAAGCCGACAAAGAGGCTGTCATACGTGAGGCTGAGGGTTACAGGGCTGAGCAGTTTTTGAAAGCTGAGGCGATAGAGAGAATGGCAGACGCAGAGGCTTTTCAAGTCAAAGCGATAGCCAAAGCTCAACAAGAAGCGATGATAATGATAACGCAGGCGATGAACGAAAACACGCAATCAGCTGAGTTTTTGCTCGCCAAAGACAGAATCTCGGCGTTTAACGAATTGGCAAAAAATCCAAGCAAAGACAAGATAGTCGTACCTTATGAGGCTGTGGATTTGGTCGGTTCGCTCAGCATTTTGGGAGATTTACTTAAAAAATCTTCCTCCAAATAGACAGGAATTTTATATGTGGGTACTGATAGCGGGCGTTTTGATACTTGCGCTTGAACTTCTTAGCGGAAGTTTTTATCTTTTGTGGTATGGATTTGGGTTTATCGTCAGCGGAGCAATCGGCTGGGCGGTAGGCTCAGACGCGTGGATAGTCCAAAGTGCGACAGGGCTTGGCATAGGGCTTGTCTTGATGGTGGCTTTTAGAAGACGACTCGCCGATAAACTGATGGGGCGCAAGATAAAAGACGAGTTTTTGCTGGAAGAGGGTGAGGGCGTGGTCAAAGAGAACGGCTTGGTTGAGTTTCGCGGCACGACGTGGCAGTATGATGCAAATAAAAATGAGCATTTTGAGATAAACGAGAGAGTTATCGCCAAACCCACAAAATCAAACAGAGTCGTTATAAAAAAGATAGGTTGAGGGCGATGAATATCTTTAAAATAGTAACGGCTTCTTGTCTTTGTGCATTTTTTTTGGGTGGGGTTTTGTCGGCAGATACCCAAACTCTTGGCAAAAGAGACGCAAACAAACTCATAAAACCTCCAAAAGAGAACAAAATCAGGATAGACACGAACAGGGTGCAAAACATTGACGAGCTTATAAGAAAATTTAACAAAAAAGCGGACTTTTCTTTGGCTGCCAATATCGCTGAGGAGTATTTTGATATTGAGGAGTATGAAAACTCTTTGAAGTGGACGTTAAATGCCAATGATTTGGACGCTTCAAGCGAATTTACGTGGATTTTGTATGCGAAAAATCAAGTCAAACTCGGAAATAGAGATAAGGCTATAGAGATGTTAAGCATATTTTTGAACCATTACAAAGACACCCCAAGCGCAACACAGCTGCTAGAGTGGATTAGAACAGACGACTACGAATGAGAGTGGGGGAGCGGCTTCGCTTTGTCTCACCTTTTATGTTCTCTGGCACGCTATTTTGCACCAATACATCGTTGCTCGCTCGCCTGCTTGCGTCATATACTAAGATGTATTATTCCTAGCAGGCTCTGCTCCCTGCCTCATCTTGGCGCAAAATAGCTGTGCCATAAAATCATAAATTTGGTATGTTTGGATAGCTTTGCTTTTACAATTTTTAACTCGTTCTTTTGTGCCTATATATCGTTGTTTTCAACTTGTCTTCGTTACATACCAATGCGTATGCGCCTCGCCAAATTTTCAAACTGCCTCATATTAGAGCAAAAAAGCTAAAGTTAAAATTATGCAAATTTGGTATTTTATCCGTCATTGCAAGCCTGTATTCAGGCGTGGCAATCCACTGGTCGGTTCATATTTAATCGCTTCGGCGGAGAATAGTTTTTAACTTACGAAGCAATTTTTAATAAACTTTTCTGTAAAATCTTTAAATTGATTTAAATTTAAGATTGCAAAAAGGTAGTTAATGATAGCCATTATCAATAATTTCTGTAGAGAGAGAGAGAGCCTTAAACAGAATTTAATTACCTTCGCTTATCACTTAAATCCTAAATATTCAAAAAAAATTTCAAACCCCAAAAATAACTCTTGTATTATTGTGAGTTTGCGCTCAAACGTGACAATCTCAACTCTACCATTATTGCGGAGCCTCTCAACTATTTTTGCTATTTCCTATCATTTTTTTACTAACTCTCTCATTAGTTTCAACAATAATTTTTTGTTAAAAATAAATCTTATCTTAAAGGAGAGAAAATGGGTAAATTTGTCAAGCTAATTTTTTTAGCTTTAGTTGCAGTCTTTTTAGTTGCTTGCGGAAGTCGTGACGGTGGAAATTCATCTGGAATTGATGATGTTGATAGAAATGAAACGAAAAATGGTACTACTGGCGGCGGTGGAGCAGGTGGGACTTGCATTGATTTAAGCCTTGAGGCGATAGAGAGTAAATTTCCACCCTTAAACTCAGGAACTCATACTTTGATAGAAAAATCAAAAGCGCATCGTCCTCTTGCAAATATCGATGATTATATCAACAACAAGCTTAAGGCTAATGGCTTTATATTAAATTACGCATCTGATGAGGAAAAATATGATGAGAGACTGTATATAGACCCTACGGGCTCTATGCAAGTAATAATAAGTAAAGATGATGACGGACTATATCACGTCCAAATATCTTGGAGCTTAGATAATATGTCGTCATTGTACGATGCCATAAAACCTGTAGACGTACCTCTAACATGGGTTTCAATAAGTAAGAACTTTACTAACCCGATATCAAGTACAACCATTAGCAATTATATAGCGGCTTTGGGTGCATTGTATCAATATGAACAAGTCATGGAAAATGAATCTAAAGTATAATATCAGAAATCCATATGGCTATGTGAAGCACGCCAATAATTGTGTTTATACTTGGTGGTATGATGATGGTACTGGCACGGTAACTACCAATGGTGTTTTTTGGATAATTGCAGATAAAAACAGTATGGGTTTTTAACAAACGGGCTTTGCGTAAATGTGATTTGGGTCTTCCCAAATCACATTTATATCTTGCATGAGATGTCATCTGCTTTTTTTAACTTCGGCTTGCTACTCGGAAAAAAGAAAGTACACCAAAAAATGTGATTACTAAAAAAGCGGAGATACATTCTCACTCACGCTTCATTACATCTATTTTTTCTCGCTGCCTATGTACTTGTAGATAAGTGCGCCGATGATACCGCCAACGATAGGAGCGAGCCAAAATAACCAAAGCTGAGCAACTGCCCAATCCCCGACAAATACCGCTACTCCTGTGCTTCTCGCCGGATTGACCGAAGTGTTTGTGACAGGGATAGATATAAGGTGAATGAGGGTCAAGCAAAGACCGATGGCTATCGGGGCAAATCCTGACGGCGCTCTCTTGTCCGTAGCTCCCAATATAACCACCAAAAACAGAGCCGTCATAACCAC
>JAITNC010000241.1 GCA_031290675.1 Campylobacteraceae bacterium
GCGTTGAGCGTTGATGAGGCTATGAAGCCAAGCTCTTTATCGTTCACTTCGCCCTCAAGCGTTGTAGTGCCTGTAGGAACACGTGAGTTTCTGACCACTACCACGCCGTCTTTAGCGGCTTTGGCAAGTGCGTCTTGAGTTGAAGGGAAAAGATTTCCATTGCCCATACCGGCGTGAATGATGCCTTTCGCACCAGCAGCCACAGCAGCATCAACAAATACGCTTGAGTCTTCAGGGTGAGCGAATAGTATATCAACTCGTGGAAGGTCTTCAAGCTTGCTTACGTCAAATTCGGAGTTTGTTGTATGCGCTTTCACAGGCTGCATAAGATACTCAACATTTCCGTAAAAAACAGTACCCAATTTGCCTGCGTTTGGAGAAGCGAAAGTCTGTACCGCTGTCGTGATAGTTTTTGTAACTTCTCTGGCCGAGTGTATCTCGTCATTCATCACTACAAGCACGCCTTTGCCGACACTTTGTTTGTTCATAGCAACATTTACGGCGTTGTAGAGGTTCATAGGGCCGTCTGCGCTCATAGAAGTGCCTGACCTCATCGCTCCGACAAATACGACAGGTTTTTTGCTCTTTGTCGTGAGGTGCATAAAGTATGCGCTCTCTTCCATCGTGTCTGTGCCGTGAGTGATGACTATGCCGTCAACATCGGACTTTGCCAAAAGCTCATTTACTCTTTTAGAGAGTTTGAGCCAGACTTTGTTGTTCATCTCTTGAGAACCTATGCTTGAGATTTGCTCGCCTTTTATGGTCGCTATCTCGTTTATGGCAGGGACTGCCGCTATGAGTTTATCAACAGTAACAGCTCCGGCTGAATAACTGCTGTTGAGCTCTGAAGTGCCTGCGCCTGCTATCGTACCGCCGGTAGCAAGGATATATATAGTTGGTTTTGCGAACATAAAAGATGAGCAAACCAACAACGCTATTGAGATTTTTTTAATCAAACACATTTTAAACTCCTTGAGAGTTGTGAAATTTTGAAAAACTTTAGTAGTAAAAAAGGGTGCGGGAGTAAAATCCCGCACGTCAATAAAAAACTATTTAGATAAATATCGGAGCTATGATGAAGCCCAATGTTACCGCTATAGCTATCGCCAACACACCCGGAAATAAGAATGGGTGGTTAAATACATATTTGCCTATTCTCGTACTGCCCGTGTCGTCCATCTGGACAGCCGCCAAAAGCGTAGGATACGTAGGTAAAACGAACAATGCACTGACAGCCGCAAAAGATGCAACCATAGTGGAAGGTTCAACCAACATCACGCCGCCCGCATTTAGAGCTATAGCCACAGGCAAGATAGCCTTAGCCGTAGCTGCTTGAGAGTACAAAAGCATACTTGCAAAGAACAGAGCCACAGCCAAAAGCCAAGGATAATCGTAAAGTACGTTTCCTGCCAAAGTCGTGATGCCCTCTATATGTCCTTGAACAAATGTCGTGCCAAGCCAAGCAACACCAAGTACGCAGACGCAAGCTGTCATACCTGATTTGAATGTAGAAGCGTTCAACACTTGAGCTGTTTCTATTTTGCAGAAAATAGAGATAAGAGTTGCGATGGTAAGCATAAACATTATGATAGCCGCATCACGTCCTGCTACAGGGTTTGTTATCCAACCTGTCGCCGGGCTGATAGCGCTCGCATATAAAACAACTGCTATGATGCCTATTAAAAAGAGTAAAACAGATAGTTTTGCGCCTTTTTTGGCTACAAACTGAGTTTCGCCTCTAAACTTAATCAATCCCTCTTTCAACCTCTCCTGATAAACGATATCTTTACTTAGATCCGTATCAAAAAGGTTGCAGATAAACGCCGTAATCATACAAGCTACAAACGTTGTAGGAATACATATAGCCAAGATAGTCAAGTAACCAACACCGTATTGTCCTAAAGCCATATCGCTGCTTATCCATATAACAGCCGCTGAAACAGGGGAAGCTGTGATGGCTATTTGAGAAGCGACAACTGAAACGCTCAAAGGTACGGAAGGTTTAACGCCTTGCTCTTTGGCTACCTCTGCGATAACAGGAAGAGCAGAAAATGCTGTGTGTCCCGTACCCGCAAATATAGTTAGAAAATAAGTTACGGTAGGCCCCAAAAATGTTATGTATTTTGGGTTCTTTCGCAATATTCTCTCCGCCAAATGTACCAAATAGTCAAGTCCGCCTGCGACCTGCATAGCCGCGATAGCCGCGATGACCGACATGATGATAAGGATAACATCTATAGCTATATAGACTTTACTTCCTGTGATTCCGCCCGGGTCCATACCCAAGAACAAGGACAATATTATGAGTCCTATACCGCCCGCATAACCTATGGCTATGCCCCCTAAACGAACACCTATGAAGATAGCTCCGAGTACTACAAGTACTTGTAGCAGTAGAAGAATCTCCGGACTTAAGAAAGCAGCTAACATTTGCTTTTCTCCTTTATATTTTTACAGTCGTCTTACTGTTTATTGTTATGTTTTTCGGATAATCCGAAGTTGCGTGGCTTAATCATATTTTCAGGTCTTATAATATCGTCAAGCTCATCTTTCGCCAATAATCCACGCTCAAGTACTATATTGTAAACCGAACCGCCGGTCTCCAAAGCTTCTTTTGCTACTGAAGTTGAGTTCTCATAGCCTATGAAAGGGTTGAGAGCAGTTACAAGTCCGATACTGTTAAGCACCAACTCTTTACATCTGTCTTTGTTTGCTGTGATACCATCTACGCAAGTGAAAGCAAGTGTTTCAAAAGCTCTGCACATCATATTTAGTGAGTTGAAAAGATTGTAAGCTATGACAGGCTCAAAAACGTTAAGTTGTAGTTGTCCGCCTTCGCAAGCTATCGTGATAGTGATGTCAGAACCTATGACTTGGAAACATACTTGGTTTACAACTTCAGGTATGACAGGGTTTACTTTGCCCGGCATTATAGAGCTGCCCGGTTGCATAGCAGGAAGATTTATCTCGTTAAATCCTGTTCTAGGGCCTGAGCTCAAAAGTCTTAAGTCGTTACATATTTTTGACATTTTTGTAGCAACTCTTTTTAGTACGCCGGATATCTGTACGTAAGCTCCCGTATCTTGAGTAGCCTCAACCAAGTCTGTAGCTGTTACGAACGGTCGTCCTGTAACCTCTTGCAGTTTGCTCTCAACTAACTTTGAGTAGTCAGGGTGAGAGTTGATACCTGTTCCGATAGCCGTAGCGCCGAGGTTCATCTCTCTTACAAGTTGTCTTGCTTCATTGACTCTCTGGATATCTTCACCTATCATAACTGCGTATGTTCTGAACTCTTGCTCTAAAGTCATAGGAACAGCGTCTTGGAGCTGTGTTCTACCCATTTTGATAACATCTTTAAATTCATTTGCTTTTTTTGCGAAAGAGTTTTTGATGATAAGCATAGAGTCTGTCAATTCGCCGAGTTTCTCATAAAGTGCGATACGAAGTGCTGTAGGATAAGCGTCGTTTGTTGATTGAGAAAGGTTTACATCATTGTTCGGGTGGAGGTGTTTGTAGTCGCCTTTTTTGTATCCCATTATCTCAAGACCGATGTTGGCGATAACTTCGTTAGCGTTCATATTTGTAGAAGTTCCCGCTCCGCCTTGTATCATATCTACAACAAATTGCTCGTGATATTTGCCGCTGGCTATCTCATCGCAAGCCTCGCATATAGCGTTCTTTTTTGCTTCTGATAAAAGCTTAAGTTCATAGTTTGCTAAAGCAGCAGCCTTCTTCACGTGCGCCAATGAGCGTATAAAAACAGGAAAGCCTGAAAGCGCTATGCCCGTTATATAGAAGTTTTCTTTTGCTCGTGCTGTCTGCACACCATAGTAATGTTCATTGGATATCTCTTTATCCCCGATTAAGTCGTGTTCTATACGGAAAGACATTTTTGAACTCCTTCATTTTTAAATTTGGTTAATTGTAAAAGCATAAACAGACTTTAAAACGACTTTTTGGGAGAATTGCACGATAAATATTTGCAAAAAAATTTGCCTTATGGGTAAATTTTTTGCGGATAAAACGAGTTTTAATAAAATTTGGGTATAATACTACCCTTCTTTAAGAATTATTATCTATGAAACCCTCGCATAAGGAGCGCATATAATGTCTACACCAAAAGATGTATTTATCGTTTTAGAAGAACTTTTCAAAAAAAATGAAAAAGGCTATGTTACTTACGATGAACTGATAGAATTTTTTCCAAAACAGCCGACTTCAAATATCATCAAAAAGATAGACCTCCTCTTAAAAAAATACAAACTGACCTTAGCCACATCAGCAGAAATAGCAAAAATGCGAAATCTGGAAGAGGCAAAAAAGAGAGAGCAGGAGAGGCAAAAACTTCAAGATGAAGCCTTAGAAGAGGAGTTTGACTTAGCCAACGAAAAAGAGCTTTTAGAATGGTCAAGGAGCGACAGCCCCGTCAGAATGTACCTGCGAGAGATGGGACAGATATCGCTTTTGACAAAAGATGAAGAGGTAGCTATTAGCAAAAAGATAGAGCTTGGCGAAGATATCATCATAGACGCTTTTTGTTCCGTGCCTTACCTTATAGACTTCATACTTGAGTACAAAGAAGCGCTTGTAAACCGCGAAAGACGTGTAAAAGAGCTGTTTAGAAGCTTTGATGACGATGAGAGCGATGAGGAAGATAGCGCCGAAGAGTTTGAGGAGGGCGAGGGCGAAGAGGGCGAAGTAAAACGTGTGATGACGCAAAAAGAGATAAAACGCTCCGAAAATGTCATAGAGAGTTTTAAAGCTTTGGAAAAAGCAAAAAAAGAGTGGTTGAAGTTCACCGCCAAAATACCTAAAGACTTGAACGACGAAGAGTCTTTAGAGCACAACCTCACGATAGCCTACAAAAAAAGAGTTTTGAAAGAAAAGCTTATGGACTTAGGGCCTACGAGCAAGCTCATCAACGAACTTGTCAGGGCTATAGAGGGCGCATTGAAGGGCGATACGGAGTTTGAGAAAGAGTTGAAAAGACTTGAGTACAAACTCTCTTTGTTCAATGACGCACTCAAAGAAAATCACAAAAAAATTCTCACCAAAATCACAGATATGAACAAAGAAGATATCGCTGTCGTGGTTCCGGAAGCCACTATGGTATCTACTTATATGGAGATAAAAAAGCTATTTCAGACGAAAGAGGCTTCAAAAAAGAGCTTTAGCCTTGAGCCTGAAGTACTCAAAGAGATATTGGAGCAGATAAAACGAGGCAAACGAATAACCGACAAAGCCAAAGAGCGTATGGCGAAGTCAAACCTGCGCCTTGTTGTTTCTATAGCCAAACGATACACAAACAGAGGCTTGCCGTTTTTGGACTTGATACAAGAGGGAAATATAGGTCTTATGAAAGCGGTGGACAAGTTTGAGTACAAAAAAGGCTTCAAGTTTTCAACATACGCCACGTGGTGGATAAGACAAGCGATAAGCCGAGCCATAGCCGACCAAGCCAGAACCATACGTATACCTATACATATGATAGAAACGATAAACAGAATAAACAAAGTCATCAGAAAATACCTTCAAGAGAGCGGCAAAGAGCCTGATGTGGATACTATTTCAAAAGAGGTGGGACTTAGCGCAGATAAAGTGCGAAATGTCATCAAAATCACAAAAGAGCCTATCTCTTTGGAAGCCCCTATCGGCAACGAAGACGACGGAAAATTTGGAGATTTCGAGGAAGACAGAAGCACACTCTCGCCGATAGAGCATATACTCAAAAACGACCTCAAAGAGCAGATAGACGAGGTTTTGGAGCAGCTCAACGAACGTGAAAAAGCCGTCATCAGAATGCGCTTTGGACTTTTGGACGACGAGAGCGACAGAACGCTTGAGGAGATAGGCAAAGAGTTAAATGTTACAAGAGAGCGAGTAAGGCAGATAGAGAGCTCGGCTATCAAAAAGCTAAAACACCCCAAAGTGGGCAGAAAGCTAAAAAGCTATATTGAAGGCTGATATTGCAATTTTTTGAACAATGGCTTGAGAACGATTACAATCCGTTTGTGCTTTTTGATACAAACGGCAAAATCATCATGGCAAACCATGAAGCACAGTTTCTTTTGTCGCAAACGACGAGCCGAGAGATATTTGACATGGCAAACATTTATGCCAATGTGACTTTCGGATTTAAAACCACCTTGTTTGATTTCAGGATAGGCGAAGGCGTATTTTACGGCATCACAGTGGGTTACGTGGACGACAGCAACATAGGCGTGAAGCTGTACAAAACCCCTATAAAACGATTTGCCGCTTTCAATGAGGGCGGCGAATATGTCAATATCTATTCGCTTTTAGATTTGTGTATAAGCGTGGCTTCCATCAGCAGAAAGATAAATTTTAAGAAAGATTTTGACCCGACTTTCCCTGAGCTCAAACTGCAAGTGGAAAAGTTCACGCAGCTAGGGGGCAAGATATATGATAGCCACCAAGACGCCGCACTCATCACCACTAAACTCTCCGTAAAAACGGGCGAATACGTAAAATTTAACAATAAAAAATACCCTATTTTTATCTTAAGCATTGAAGGCGGCGAGCGCGAGAGGCGAAAAGAACAAGATATAGACACTCTCGCTCAAAATATCAACTGCGCCGTTT
>JAITNC010000033.1 GCA_031290675.1 Campylobacteraceae bacterium
AAATTGCAACGAAATTAGCGTGCGAAAGAACAAGCTAAAAATTGTAAAAGACTAAGTTAGGAGATTTTACAAAGGGCAACGCCCTGCCGTAAAACCTCCGTAAAAGCCGAGCAATGACAGGCTTTACGCCCGTTTCTTCGTCACCTTTTGAAAATAAACCCATATGCCGAGTATCAAAATCGCCAACACTATCGGCACAAGATACGCTCTATCCTCAAACAGATGAAACACTTTTGTCAGATATTCCCCAGCGTAATAACTGCCATACCCCAAAGACAACGCCCATATGATGGCGGCTATGAAGTTCAGCACATTGAACTTGACCATAGGGTATTTTGTAAGTCCGACGGCTATGGGTATGAGCGTTTTGAGTCCGTAAATAAACTTTTTGATGATGATTATCTTGTCGCCCTGTCTTTTCATCAAAAGATGGCTGAGAGCCAATTTTCGCCTGTGTTTTTTCAGATACGGCATAACAGCTGTACGGTTATATCTGCTCAGGCTCGCCAAAACGGCGTCCCCTATAAAATTCGCCGAAGCTGCCACAGCTATAGACACCTCAAGGTTCATCAAACCTTGCGATGATAACACGCCTGCGGCTATGATGGCGACCATGCCGCCGCCAAAAGAGTACAAAAAAAGCACTATGTAGCCATAAGTTGATAGTTTTAATATGATATCTTCCAAAGTCTTACCTCAGAGCCTGCATCAACGTGCGTAATCCACGGCGCGCACTTCTCTTATGACATTTACTTTTATCTCGCCCGGGTATTGTACTTTTTCTTCTATCTCTTTGCTTATCTCTCTCGCCAAAAGCACCGCCTCGTCGTCATTTACAAGCTTTGCGTTCGCTATGACTCTTATCTCACGTCCGGCGTTTATCGCATACGCTTGTTTGATGCCCTCTTTGGATTTGGCGATATCTTCTATGTCCTGAACCCTTTTGAGGAAGCTCTCAAGTACTTCTCGTCTGGCTCCGGGGCGTGCGGCTGAGAGTGTATCGGCGGTGCAAACAGCCGCAGACTCTATGGAAGTGGCCTCTTCGTGTCCGTGGTGTGCGTAGATAGCGTTAATCACGACAGGGTGTTCTTTGTAGCGTTTGCATATATCCGCACCCAAATCTACGTGGCTTCCGGCGAACTCTTGCGTTAGGGCTTTGCCTATATCGTGCAAAAGTCCCGCTCTTTTGGCGAGTTGTTCATTTCCGCCAAGCTCAGCGGCTATGATACCAGCCAAGTTTGCGACCTCAAGAGAGTGTCCGAGAGCGTTTTGTCCGTAGCTGGCACGAAACTTTAACTTGCCGATAAGCTTGATGATTTCGGGGTGTATCTTTGTAAGTCCGAGGTCCATAACGATATTTTCGCCCTCCTCTACCAAACTCTGCTCAAACTCATCTTTTACTTTTTGATGTATATCTTCAATGCGTGCGGGTTGTATCCTGCCGTCCTCAACCAAAAGTTGGATAACTTTAGTCGCAACAGCCCGACGATAAAGGTTGAAACTGCTCAAAATGATAGCGTTTGGAGTGTCGTCTATGATGATATCAACGCCCAAAAGCATCTCAAGAGTTTTGATATTTCTACCCTCTTTGCCGATGATACGCCCCTTCAAATCGTCATCTTTGATATTTACAACATTTATAAGCCGTTCAGCGGCAAAATCCCCCGCAAAACGAGTGGTAGCCTGCGCTATGATATAATTTGCCCTGCGTTTGGCGTCCTGCTTGGCTTCCTCTTCGTATTTTCTGACTATGTGCGCTATCTCGGCTCTGGACTGCTCTTCTACTTTTTTGAGGATTATATCTTTGGCTTCGCTCTCTGTAAGCCCCGCCGAATGCTCCAAAACACGGATAGCCTCTTTGAGTTTCCCTTGATAATCCTGCTTTATATTTATCGCCTCTTGGCTTAACTCATCAGCCTCTTTTTTGAAGGACTGTAGCTCATCGCGGTCACGTTGGAGTTTTTTGATGTCATCTTTTATCGTTATCTCTTTTTTCTCTATGTCTGTTGATTTTAACGAATACTCTTTTCTAAGCTTCAAAGACTCTTCTTCAAAGCGTCTTTTCGCATTTATTTCAGCTTCCTGAACTTTGATATTGGCGTTTTTGAGTACAAGCTCGGCTTCGTGTTCTATCGCTTTTGCTCTTGCTTTCGCCTTTGTGGTGTATATCTCGTAATTTGCGGCATTAATTTTTTTTGCTATAGCAAATCCTGCCGCCCCCGTGATAGCTGCGGCAGCTACGCCTATTCCTAATTCTAAAAACATTGTTTCCTCTTTTTATTATGGTATCGCTCGGGGTTATATAAATATCAGCCTGCACATCATAATCTTCACACAATTTCTCTGCTGTAAAACATTTTGCCAATTGAACAAATATGGTGAATGGCTTGGGAGATAAGGTGTCAAAAAACCTGTCATACATTCCCTTGCCAAAACCTATTCTTTTTAGATTCCCATCAACCCCGACGACAGGAACTATCGCAACATCAATCTTAGGAACTCTCATAAACGAATCAGGAGGTTCTAAGATATTAAAATTTTTCTTCTGTACAGGTAATCTGTATTTTACCAATTTAAAACTGACACGTCCCATAAATGGAACATAAATTTTTGTGTATTTTCTAAATTCTTTCATTAAACATAAAATATCTACCTCATTTTCTAAGGGCATATATAGCATAATATTCTTCGCTTTCAGGCTTTTTAGCGTGCTTCTGAGCTTGTCTGATACTATGTGCGAAAGAGCGACTCGCTGGCGGCTCGCGGCTGTTTTAAGACGCGCCAGCGACTCTTTCCTGAAGGCATCTTTTTTGAGCCTCCCCGCCTCATCACCATTTGTGCTTTTAAGCAACATTTTTCTATAATCTCCAATCACGTTTCTATGTAACTTATTGTATTCAAAAAAGGATAATTTTAATATGAAAAATCTAATCATTTTTATCTCTATGATATTTATTTTAGCTTTTGCGGGCTGTAAAGATAAGACATCAAAGCCTTTAGTGCAAGATGACAAGGTAGAACTTAGCGCGACAAACGGCGACAAAATAACCATAAAAAAGACCGCAAACGGTTTGCAGTATACGAGCGACAAAGCACTGCTTTTGACGTTTTTTACCACTTCATGTGTGCCTTGCAAAGCTCAAATACCCCACCTCAACAACCTCCAAGCCCATTACGCTGACGAGCTGCGTATAGTTGCCGTGATGCTTGATAACACGACGCTTGAGGAAGTGCAAAGCTTTATAACAGACACGAAAATAGAATTTATCGTTACGTATGACAACAACAACTTCAAACTCTCCGCCACGCTTGGAAACATAACAAACGTGCCATATACGGCTATCTACGACAAAAACGGAGATTATGCCGCACACTATGTCGGCGCTGCTCCCGAAGAGATGATAGAAGCCGACCTGAAGCGAATATTTTGATGTTTAGCTCTATCAAAAAAGGACTGAGCAAAACTTTTGACGCTATCAGAGAGATAGTCCCGCAAAAACAGGAAAAGATATCAAAAACACTTTTGGAAGAGGTGCTTTTGGAGTCTGATGTAAATTATGAGCTTGTGGAGGAGATACTCTACTATCTGCCGCCTTCAAACAGTGTCGCAAGAGATGATGTCAAGAGGGTTTTGAGCTCGTATTTTATTTATGACAAAAAGCCCGACACGCAAGCGCAGGCAAGCCCGTTTGTAGAGTTGATAGTCGGCGTAAACGGAGCTGGCAAGACGACCACCATAGCAAAACTCGCCAATATATACAAAAATGACAACAAAAGCGTGCTTTTAGGAGCGGCAGACACCTTTAGGGCGGCGGCGATAGAGCAGCTGCGAAGGTGGAGCGAAAAGATAGACGTACCCATCATCTACACAAAACAGGGACACGACCCCTCCGCTGTCGCTTACGATACGATAGCTTCAGCCAAAGCCAAAAAGATAGACCATGTCATCATAGACACAGCAGGACGCCTTCACAATCAAGTAAATCTCGCAAATGAGCTCAAAAAGATAGTCAAAATATGCGACAAAGCCGACGAAGGTGCGCCGCACAGAAAGGTATTGATACTTGACGGCACGCAAGGCAACTCGGCGATAAATCAAGCTTTGGCGTTCAACGAGATGATAGGCATAGACGCACTCATCATCACAAAACTTGACGGCACAGCAAAAGGTGGCTCGCTCTTTGGCATAGCCAAAACCCTACAGCTTCCCATCATCTACGTCGGTGTCGGCGAGAGTATGGACGACTTGATACCTTTTGAGGTTGAGAGTTACATAGACACCATACTGGACGCTATATTTGGGGCAAAAGAGTAAAAGATGGCAAAAAAACAGCAGCTTTTTGAGTGTCAAGCGTGCGGTTTCCAAAACGCCAAATGGCTTGGCAAATGTCCAAATTGCGGTGCATGGGACGAGTTTTTGGAGTTATCACAAGACCAGATAAGCGTACTGAAAGAGACAGCCAAAGGGGCGGCAAATCCACGCTCATCGTCATACAACAGCGCAAAAGCCATCACAGAGATAGAAGATGAGAGTGTGGAGAGATTTAGCTCCAACAATGAAGAGCTTGACCTCGTTCTTGGCGGCGGCATCGTAGAAGGAAGCTTGACGCTTATCGGCGGAAGCCCGGGAGTGGGCAAATCAACGCTGCTCTTAAAGATAGGCGGCAATCTCGCCAAAGCCAACAAAAATGTCCTTTACGTCAGCGGCGAGGAGTCTGCCGGTCAGATAAAACTGCGAGCGCAACGGCTGGACAGTATGCACAAAAATCTCTACCTTTTGTGCGAGATAAATCTTGACGCCATTTTGCACGAACTCTCATCAAAACGGTTTGATGTTCTCGTCGTGGACTCCATACAGACGCTCTACAGCGACAAGATAGCCTCATCGCCCGGAAGTGTGTCGCAAGTGCGAGAGATAACATTTGAGTTGATGCGTTACGCCAAAGAGAAAAATGTGGCGGTTTTCATCATCGGACACATCACAAAAGAAGGCTCAATAGCAGGCCCGCGCATACTTGAACATATGGTAGATACGGTGCTCTACTTTGAGGGGGACTCGAACAGGGAGCTGCGCATACTGCGGGGGTTCAAAAACCGCTTTGGCTCAACGAGCGAGGTGGGTATATTTGAGATGACGAAAAACGGACTTGAGAGTGCGAAAGATATCTCAAAGAAATTTTTTACAAGGAACGATTCACAGGCAGGCTCGGCGATAACTGTCGTGATGGAGGGCTCTCGCCCGATAGTCTTGGAGGTACAGGCGCTACTTAGCGAAAGCACTTACCCAAACCCCAAACGAGCCACAACAGGCTACGAGCTCAACCGCCTTACGATGCTTTTGGCGTTGTTGGAGCGCAAACTTGACTTGCCGCTTGGCAGATACGATGTGTTTATCAACATAGCGGGCGGCATCAAAATAGGCGAAACAGCCGCCGACGTGGCTATCATCGCCGCTATCATCAGCAGCTTCCGCAACCGCCCGTTGAGCAAAGA
>JAITNC010000109.1 GCA_031290675.1 Campylobacteraceae bacterium
TGTTAGATGGAACCTTGTCTTATAGCAGCCCGGACTTTCCTCTACGAGCATGAGCGCCAATAGCAATCGTCTGGCGTACCTTGAGGTAAAATTATACATTTTTTGGCTTAAAACTCGTACGTGCAAAAGCCCTTCTTATAACTTTTGACTTTTCCTTACCAACCCCCTCAAAGCGTCCAGACATTCGTTGGCTCGGCTTTTTTGCGGCTCTTTTAGTTTGCCTGCCCAGCTGTCAAACTCCTTGAGATTGAACATACTAAAATCAACATCGCCGTGCCGCTCTTTCCACAAAGCTATCTCTTTTGTCTTAGACGCTTTGTCTGTGCCGTATATGAGCTGCAAAAACTCGTACATAGCGGAGGAGTAGCCGCCTTTGTTTGTTATATTTTTTGCCTCATCGCCAAATGACGGTTTCAAGCCAGCGCATATCTCAAACTCTATCTTATTTGTCGTCATAATGCCCATAGCTTCGCTGATATCGGCGTTCGCCACGCCGCCAAATCTCTCCACAGCTCTTCTGTAAAGAGGCTCTATCTTTTTGATGTCATTTGTATCAAAATAATCATTTTGCAACGTAGACATAATCTCCACGAGTGAGATTTGTATCAGCGGATTTGTTGTATTTTCAAACTTATATACGAACTTTTCATAAGCTGTTATCTTGCTCTTTGTGTCGTTGTTTTTATCGTGATAGAGGGCTAGATTTATCATGCCTTGAGCGACTTTTTCGCTTATGTAGTCGTTCGTGGAGTTGCCAAACCTGTTCATCAAGTTGTTGTAAGAGGCGAAGAGCTTTCTCGCATCGCCCGTTTTGCCATAAGAGTAGATAGAATTAACCAACGCCGCGCAGATGAAGATTTGCACATTTTCATCGGGTGAGTTTTGAAACAGCTTGAGCATTCTCTCATACTCCGATATCTCAGCCTTGGTATCCTCCCGCAAGTGGTAGACAAGGGCTCTGTTGTATATGGAGTTGAGCGATATCATCATTTCGCTTGTATCGTTTGAGGCGGCGAATTTTTTTATGATACGCTCATAAGTCAGCATTTCTGATTTTGTGTCATTTTTGGCGGCATAAGCCAAAGCCGTATTGAACATACTTTGAGCGACTATGACGCTTATTTCGCCTCCTGTTTGGTTACCAAACTTATCTGTCAGCTCATCATAAGCCTTGATAGCCTCATCGCTCTCCCCGCTCTGATAAAGCTCGTACGCCTTCTCAAACATATATTCGGCATTGTCCAAAGCCGCCTTTTTTTGTATGCTGTCTATGTTTCGCGAGATACCTTCAACGCTGGCAAATAAGCCCGAAAGCAGCAAAGCGAACAGTAAAATGACCCTCATTTTTATATCTCCTTATGTTTTCGGTAACCTCTGCAGGACGAAATGCTGCCAAGCGGGAATATTCTCACCGTTTTTACCCAAACTTGCTTCGTATTTTTTTTCATCTATGATTTGCCACTGTTTTATGTTGATAGCGGGGAAGTATGTATCGCCTTTGCCATTAAAATCAACGGTGCTCAGGTAGAGCCTCTGCGCAAACTCCAAAGCTTCTTTGTACACTTTGCCGCCGCCCACGACAAACGCTTCGCTCTCCCCTCTTTTCTCGCAAAACTCTATCGCCGCTTGTAAACTATCTAAGGTATATACGCCCTCCTCCTCAAAGCCGCTTTTTGATAAAACCACAGATGTGCGATTTGGCAATGGTTTGCCTATGGACTGATAAGTCTTTTTGCCCATAATCAAATGATGCCCGCTCGTGAGCTCTTTGAAAAGCTTCAAGTCTTCGGGTATATGCCACAATAGTTTATTGTCAAGCCCTATCTGCCAGCTCTTGCCTACCGCCACGATGATAGAGAGCCTCATACGGCGACGTCCGCTTTTATGTGTGGGTGCGCTTCGTAGTTCAAAAGCTCAAAATCCTCATATTTGAAGTCAAAAATATCTTTTATATCGGGGTTTATCTTTAAAGTTGGCAGCTGAAAAGGCGTGCGTGAGAGTTGCAGGTCAGCCTGCTCAAGGTGGTTGCTATATAGGTGAGCGTCCCCGAAAGTATGCACAAAATCGCCAAGTTTGAGGCCGCAAACCTGCGCTATCATCATCGTCAAAAGTGCGTAAGAGGCGATGTTGAACGGCACTCCGAGAAAGATATCGGCGCTTCTTTGGTATAGCTGGCAAGAGAGTTTTCCCTCCGCCACATAAAACTGGAAAAAAGCGTGGCACGGAGCGAGCGCCATCTTGTCAAGTTCGGCTACATTCCACGCGCTTACTATAAGTCTGCGGCTGTTGGGGTTGCTCTTTATCTGCGATATCAGCTCTTGTATCTGGTCTATGCGCCTCTGCGTCCCTCTCCAGCTTCGCCATTGCGCTCCGTACACAGGTCCCAAATCGCCGTTTTCATCAGCCCATTCGTCCCATATCTTGACGCCGTTTTCTTTCAGGTATTTGATATTTGTGCTGCCTTGCAAAAACCAAAGAAGTTCGTGAATGATTGATTTTAAGTGGCATTTTTTCGTCGTGATGAGAGGAAAGCCTTTATTTAGGTCAAATCTCATCTGATATCCAAAAACGGAGTATGTTCCCGTGCCTGTTCTATCGTCTTTGAAAACCCCATTTTCTCTTACAAATCGCATCAAATCAAGATACTGCTTCAACATTTATCCTTTTGGTAAAAAACTTAGGTTATTTTAACTATTTTGCGCTTACAAAATAGTATAATACGAAAATTTTTTCAAGGAGATAGCAATGCAAAAAAGCAGTGCAGTCATTTTAGGCGTTTTTTTCGTAGTTGGTCTTGGTTTGCTGGGACTTTTGTACAAATCGGCTTACTCGCC
>JAITNC010000112.1 GCA_031290675.1 Campylobacteraceae bacterium
CTGTCATCATTGTATAAGCGTAATCTTAGCGAAGAAATCGAAATCGACAGACTGCTGAATGAAAATTTGCTAGACTGGAATATGATAGCCGGATTGATTTTAAATCATAGATTGGCAGGTTATATTATGTATAATTTAAATGAGAAATTCTTTCATAAATTTCCAGAAGAATTGTTTGAATCTCTTAGATTACTAGTAATATCACAAAAGATATTTACGCAAGAGCTTATTAAAGAAGCAAACAGCATTTTTGGTGACTTACATAAGGCTAATGTAAAATATGTTGCCTTGAAAGGCATAATCTTTAATGCATCTATTTATAAAATTGGGACGAGACGCTCAAGTGACATAGATATTTTGATTACAGAAGATCAAATAGCTAAGCTGGATTTTGTTATGCGAAAAAATGGATATATTCAATCTTTGTTGCCCAATGGAGAATTTATTGAAGCTAGCGAGAAAGAAAAAAAACGGAACAACAATTCGTATGATTTGGTATCATATGTAAAACAAATAAACAATCAATACCTATCAGTGTTAGAAGTAGATATAAATTATAGATTTGATTCAGCCAACAATGAAATCACAAATGATATATTTGATTTTGGGATTATCGGTTATTCAGATAATGGAATTAAAGTAAATGGATTAGCATGGGAAACATTTCTATTGCAACTTTGTGTCCAAAATTATAGAGATAACCACACTAATTTTATCAAACATGGAAGTAAGAGTATTCTTTTGTATAAACTTGTGGATATTATTAATGTCATACGAGAAGATAGATTTTTTAGTAAAACATTTGGTACATTTATTGAACTTACTCGAAAATTTAATTTGGAAAATGAAGTTCATTTCGCATTATCATTAGTATCTCAATTTTTTGATGATGCGGATATATCAAGATTGAACAATAAAATTTAAAGTATCAACTTTTTACAGACAAAACACTATTTTTCCGCCCCCCCCATTTTTTTTGTGGGGGGGTGGTGGATTGTACTCTAAACTTCCCCTCTTTTTTTCAGCTTTTTATACCACGAACTGTGCATAAGAGCGACTTCCTCCTCGCTTTTGTGTCCGTCTATCATAGAGTGCAAAGAGCCCTTGATGGCGAACACAGACATATAAACGTGGACGAAAAACATAACGACTATCAACATACCAAAGATGTTGTGAACCATAGCCGATACCCTCAAAAGCTCTATTTGCGTTGTGCCGAAAAGTTTTGAGAAAAATGTCAAATCGTAATTTAAAAAAAACATAAAAGCGCCCGTAAGTATCATCACAAATCCGCCCGGTATGGCTATCCAAAACCAGACTTTTTGACCTGCGTTGAACTTGCCGGCGGGTATTTCTCGCTTCTTTTTAGAGAGGTAGCCTCCCATCATCATCGCCCATTTGATGTCATCTTTGGCGGGAAACATATCTTTTATCATCATAACGATGATGGGTATGACGCTCAGCGCAAAGATAACCGTAGCTATGGCGTGAAGGTTTTTGCAGCTTCGCACAAATGCCCCGCCGCCAAAAAGGTTTCCAAATACCATAACAAGCCCAGTCGGAACAAGTATGACAAACGCCAAAGCCGCTATCCAGTGGAAAGTTCGCATACAAACGCTAAACACGTATATCTTTTTGCCCTCATGCGAGAAAGTTTTTGCCCCTATCACAAAGTAGTGAAGTGCGAAAATGATAGGAAAAGCGATGATGATACCCAAAAACGCTTTCCAAAATATCTCGCCTGCGAGCTTTGTGAAAGGCACACCGAAAGTCTGATAGTTCGGGATATTTTCCGCAAGCACAGTGCCGTACAGCGGGTTGTTTGGCGTTATACCAGCCGCAGATAGCGAGAGAGCCGCAAACAGACAAAGTGATGTAATGATTAATAATTTTTTCATTAAGTTACCTCTCTATCGCTTGCCGCTGCCATAAGCCAGATTCCAGATATAAGAATTTTCAGTGCTTACAGCTTTATCTCTGCCCACCACTCTGGTTCTAAAGATGTTGGAAACTACCTCAGCCTCGCCGACTAAAAGGGCGTTTGTGGAACACATAGCCGCACATGCCGGGACTTTGCCCTCGGCTATTCTGTTTTGTCCGTAAGCCGCCCTCTCCTCCTCAGAGTTCGTTTCAAGGGGACCTCCGGCGCACATGGTACATTTGTCCATAGCACCTTTCACGCTAAAAAGCCCCTCTCTTGGAAATTGAGGCGCACCGAACGGACAAGCGTAAAGACAGTATCCGCAGCCGATACATTTGTTTTTGTCGTGCAAGACTATGCCGTCATCTCTGATGTAAAAACACTCCACCGGGCAGACCTTTGCGCACGGAGCGTCACTACAGTGCATACACGCTATGGACGTAGAAACCTCT
This sequence comes from Campylobacteraceae bacterium, assembly GCA_031290675.1. Taxonomy (GTDB): domain Bacteria; phylum Campylobacterota; class Campylobacteria; order Campylobacterales; family Campylobacteraceae; genus JAIRKW01. Next base: position 2,374 of record JAITNC010000112.1, read on the forward strand.
CTGCCCTCCTCGCCGTTATGCAGAGTGATGACCTTTCTGCGGGCTATGCCGACAGGAAGCTCGTGTGCGTTTTGGCAAGCGACTACACAAGCGAAACACTCTATACATCTATCGTTATCACAGAAAAATTTCATACGTGATAAATTATTTATATTGCTCATTTTCTCCCCCTACGCTTTCTCAACACGGCATAAGCCTGCGTTAAATTCCGGTATTTGCGTGATGACGTCAAAGCCGTAATTTGTGATGATATTGACACTTTCGCCGATAGTATAAGGCTTTGTTCCTTCGGGATATTTGCCGCTCAAATCAACGCCCTGCATGATGCCGGCGAAGTTGTAAGGCATACAGATTCTGTCGGGAGTCACGCTCTTGTTGTGGTACGCGCGTACTTTTATCTTTGTGCCGTGAGGCGAGTGAATCCACATCATATCTCTATCTTGGATACCGTATTTTGAGGCAAGTTCGGGGTGGATATTGCAAAACATCTCCGGCGTGATGGCTGAGAGATACTTGCTCGTTCGCTCAAGCATTCCCGCACCGCTCAGGTTTACGACCCTCATAGATACTATCATCGTAGGAAACTCTTGCGACCAGTCTTTGGCTTGCTGTTCTGATTTGTACTTTGTGCTAACCCTAAAATTGTTTGTCTGGTCGTCAAATGTCGGGTACTTTTGCACCAAATCCCAACGAGGCGAGTGCATAGGCTCTCTGTGCATCGGTACAGGGTCAGGAAACTCCCAGACTATGGCTCTTGCTCTTGCGTTTCCAAAGACGCACACGCCCTTTTCGCGGCATTTTTGCTGGATAATCCCGCTGAGGTCTGTAGACCAGCTCTCGCCCATTTGCGCGCGCTCTTCTTCGGTCAATTTTATACCAAGAACCTGCTCTATGTTCGCTTTGGTTATCTGAGGATATCCGCCTTTGACCGCCGAGCCTTTCACAGTTACGCTCTCATCGGCTATTTGGCTTACTCCGTTGTGCTCCAAACCAAATCTGTTTCTAAAGCCCATACCGCCTTCGTTCACAGGAAGTGAGGTATTCCAAAGTACGGGAGTGCCCGGGTGCTGTTCGTCCCAACACGGCCACGGAAGTGCGTAGTATTCGCCCGTCATCTCTCCAAAACCTTTTAGGGTTATCGGGTCAAACAAGTGCCAATTTTTTTGATGTTTTCGCAGCCGCTCAGGCGTCCAGCCGCTAAGACCTATACTTTTCACGCTTCTTGCTATCTCTCTTGTAGCGTCGTCAGGCCATACAAAATCATCTTTATACTGCACCGCTTCGCCCTTCTCAACTCTGAGCTTCATACCACGCACATACTCATCGTAAAAACCAAACTTTTTCGCAAATTCAAACATCACCTCTTGGTCTTCTTTGCTCTCATAAAGAGGTTTGACGACTTGACTTCGCCACTGTCCGGAGCGGTTTGTAGCGGTTACGATACCTTCGCTTTCAAACTGTGTAGCGACAGGCAAGATGTAGATGCCGTCTTTTTTGTCCGTGATGATGGCGGCTTCGTTTACAAACGGCTCAGCTATGACGAGCAAATCCAGCTTGTCAATAGCGTCTTTTATCTTTATCTGCTGCGACATGGACGTGATGCCCGTTCCCTGCACCCAAAGCACACGCACAGGAGCTGAGGAGTAGACATTTTCGTTATTTAGCACGCCCTGCCACCATTTGGAGAGCGAAAATCCCTTCTCGTTTACCCATTTTCTTGAGTGAAATCTGCCGTGCAGCCACTCAAGCGAAACGCCCCAAGTCTTAGCGTAATACTCCCACGCCTTATCGTCAAGACCGTAATAGCCCGGAAGCGTGTCGGCTATATTTCCCATATCGGTAGAGCCTTGAACGTTGTCGTGTCCTCTTATGATGTTGCAGCCGCCGCCCGCTCTCGCCGCATTGCCGGTTACAAGAGAGAGTATCGGGAGTATTCTCGTGTTTGAACTGCCCACCGAGTGCTGAGTGATACCAAGCGACCACGCTATACACGCCGGCTTTGAGGTAGCGTAAAGTTTCGCCACCAATTCTATCTTTTCAACAGGAATGCCCGTGACATCAGACGTAACTTCCGGCGTCCATTTCAGTGCCTCTTTTCTTATCTCGTCTATGCCGTAAGTTCTTGTGTTGATGAACTCTTTATCTTCCCAGCCGTTTTTAAAGATGATATGCAAAAGCCCGTAAGCAAAAGCTATATCCGTGCCGGTTCTGATACGCAAATATATATCCGCTCTCGCCGCACTTCTTGTGAAAACAGGGTCAACAACGATAAGCTTCGCACCTCTGTCTTTTGCTTGCAAAAAGTGCTTAAAGCCTATAGGATTTGCGACAGCTGAGTTCGCTCCTATCATCAAAATAACTTTTGAATTTTCCACGACATCGCCGAAGTGATTTGTCATCGCTCCGTATCCCCACGTATTTGCAGCGCCTGCGACTGATGCGCTATGGCACACTCTCGCCACGTGGTCTAAGTTGTTCGTACCCCACATAGCGGCAAATTTGCTGAAATAAAAAGACTGCTGCAGGCTAAACTTCGCCGAACCCAAAAACATAACCGTATCAGGTCCGTTTTCTTCTCTTATTTTGAGCATTTTTGAAGAGATTTCATCTATCGCCTGCTCCCAACTGAGCCTGCTCCATTTGCCATTCTCTTTTTTCATCGGATACTTAATCCTCTGCTTGCTCTTTGTCAAGTCTATCTGGTCAGTGCCCTTACAACAGTGGCTTCCTTCGCTGATGGGGTGGTCGTGCGCCGGCTCTTGCCTCACCCACACTCCGTTATGCACCTCTGCGACGACTCCACAGCCTGCCGAGCAGATACTACAGATAGTTTTCACGAGTTTTGAACCCGGATATGGATTTTTTATCTCCTCATCGGTAGCTTTGCGAACACTGTCGCTTGAAGCCAACAGACTTGTAGCCCCAAAGCTAACCGTCCCGAGCGCTGCCATTTTCAAAAACGAACGGCGTCCCACTCTGGAGGAGATATTTGGTATTTGTGTTTTACTCATAATCGCTCCTTATTAGTAACTTCTACGATAGTAGAGTTCCCACTCTTTGGTTTGTCTGTACAAAATCTCTTTTTTGTTAGATTTGCCGACAACAACTCCGTTATCATCGCTCACGGCTGGCACGCTTGCTGCCAAACCTGCCTTAACGCCCACAGCCGTAACAACGCCCGCTGTTAGCGTTTTCTTTAAAAACACCCTTCTCTTCTCTTGCAACATATCCTCCTTGGATAAATTTCTCTTTAAAAAAAGAGTTAGATAAACAGACCGTTATCTGCTTGTCTAACGCTTCTCATCTTGCGTCAAAGTACTATTTCGTCCGGATTTCGTCTTATCTTTTGTGTGATAGGTTTTCTGTCTTTTTTTATCGTCATACTTACACGCTCGCTGCTCGCTGACTTGAGCGATGGGGCGACACTGAGATAAAATCTCTCAAACTCTATAAAAGCGTTGAGCACTATCGCTGTATTTTTATAAAAAACAGCATTTTCGTGCGCAAACAACAGTGCGTCAAAATCATCAAAAACGTCATTTAATATCTGGACAAACACCTCTTTGGCAAGCTCCAGACTACTCTCATCACCGCCCACTCCGTCTTGGATAAGAGCGTTCATAAATCGGCACAAAAAGACTATGCTGTCCTCAGAATCCCTGCACATAAACTCATTTTTCCTGAAAGCAGACCTGAGCAGTAACGCCACAGCTTCACATCTTTTTTTGCCATCGTCCCT
>JAITNC010000131.1 GCA_031290675.1 Campylobacteraceae bacterium
GTACTTCACGTGTGCGCTTTGGGCGGACTGCATTTGCGGTATCTCTCTAAAAAGATTGTCCGCTTTTTTGGCTTCAAGGCTCTCCTCAAACTCCACCCACTTCTCTTTTTTGGCACTGCCGAGCGTTGGAATGTCCGTCACTAAAACAGGCTTGCTTTGCAGATAATTTATACACTCATTTACGTGAGATTTATCGCCATTGTAGAGCAGTATTCGCCCGCCTTTATCGTCGCCCAAATCCTTCAGCGTGGTGATGCGTATGTAACCAAGCTCCTTTGAAGCCACGTAACCCGTAACATAATCCGGGTCGTCAGATATGCAAATCTCCGCTACTATATTTGGGGCATTTACGGCTTTTGTCGCCAAAACAAGCGCCTCTTTGAAGTGGTTTTTTTTGCTTTTGTCGTTTGGCTCTCCCTCTTGCGCGTCCATGAGCGTCAAGCGCACGCCACGTTTTGTGTCGCTCTCAAGCCTTTTGAGCGTGTTGATGTCCAGCAGCATCGCACCCCTCATATCGGCGGCATCACTCAACTTCTCAAGTATCGCTTCGGCGTTTTTTAGCCCAAGAGTTTTGAGTATCTCAACTATCTTTTGCCTGCCCTCTGCTTTATCGCCGGTTTGCGCTGTGGTAACGCTCAACGCCTTCAAATACGCTATCTTTGAGGGTTCTATGGCAGATACCGTGATGTGTATCTCGTCCGCTTTGCCTTTCGGGTGGTTCATGGCACGCTCTATCACGCTTTCGCAATTTTGCGCGATAAACTCCCCTTTTAGTATGCTCTCGCTTCCTGAAATATGTCTGTTTTGCTTTGAGGAGCGCATTTTCACGCTGTATAAAGAGTCCAAATTTGTATCCTGATAATAAAAATATATGGAATAATATCAGAACTTAACTATAAACTTTTTAATGAGAGGTATTTATGTATCTTTTATCATTCGCAGGCTACGCCACTCCCACTGTCATTGTGAGCTTGCGAAGCAAGCGTAACAATCTCAGCTCTCCGCCATCTTTTGTTATGCGTGAACGAAGCCCTCACCCGTCATTGCGAGGAGCGAAGCGACGTGGCAATCCACTCTTGTGTCATTGCGAGCCCCCCTCGCTCGTGCCAATCTCAACTCCCCAATATTTATTATTATATGATAAATATTTACGTTTAGTATTAGTTACAATAAACTAACTCCTCTTTATTTAAAGTTATTTTTAATATATCATATAGTAAAATCTATTTTAGCTTAATCAAAAAGTAGGGTGTCATGTTTAATGTATTGTTAAGATTTTTTTCGATAAATAGGGATAATTCTAAGCAGACATTAGTCCATTTCATTCATCATGCAAATTTTAAAAATCCCCCTTGTGTCATTGCGAGCCTCTACTCGCTCGTGTCAATCTCAGCTCTTTCGATTCACTCTTCTTTATACAAAAATATCAACTTTTTTGATCATTATATCTATGGCACAAGAGGGAATTTTAGTATGGCACAAATCTCTCCTTGTGTCATACTAAAATTCCATTTTTGATTTAAAGATCAATCTTACTCGAAGGAGGGTTTTGACTGAATACTACACAAAGGGAGAAAGTCAGGTGTGGCATAAAAAGGGTGTCATTTTGTTTTTTTGAATAAATCTTACTTAAAGGGGAGAAAATGAAAAATATAGTCAAGCTACTTTCGATAGCTTTGGTTTTAGGGGTTTTGGTTGGCTGCGGAGGCGCAAGTTATGACGATGACACTATAAGGGGTGCCAATGGTACAAATAATGGAACCAATAACGGCACCAATAACGGCACAAATAATGGAACCAACAACGGAACAAATAACGGTACAAACAATCCAAGTTGTTTCCCAAATATCTGCAACGGCGATGATCTCAACAACTCTATAAGAGACGATCTTAACGGAACGCATGAACTGGAAAATGATATAGACCTTGGCAACTACACAAACTGGGAGCCGATAGGAAACGAGTCAAATCCATTTACGGGTATATTTAACGGAAACGGACATACGATCAGAGGTTTGAAGTTCACGCACAGCAGTGCTAAACATATCGGTCTTTTCGGATATATCAGAGGTGCAACGATAAAAAATCTAAAAGTTGAAGTTGTCAGCAACTCTCCCGTAGACCTAAGCCGAAACGGCGAAGATCAGTCTTTTGGCGTTCTTGTGGGGTATGCCAATGGATCTACTATTTCCAAGATAACGATCTCCTCCTCTTCGTCTGCCCCGCTTGCAATAAGCAAGAGCGGCTATAGCACTATATATGCGTGCAATCTATCTGTTGGCGGAGTTGTCGGATATCTTTATGGAGGTGCTTTGGATCATAGTGCATTGATAGAGAGAAGCGCTTCGTTGCTATCACTTAACGCTACAAATACAGATTGTAGCTTTCAGCCCGCTTACGTTGGGGGTATCGCTGGAGTGAGCAATAGTTATGCGACGATCGACAACAGCTACGCCTCAGGCGCTATTTCGGCAATTGGCAACGATGTTGCTGCGGGAGGTATCGTGGGGTATAGCCTTGGGGTACAAAACAAAATCAACAAGACTTACGCCTCAGGCGCTATTTCGGCATCATATGCCCTCAATGGAGCTTCCGCCGGCGGCATAGCAGGCTATACTAAAGCAGGAGCGATCAGCTATTCGGCTGCGTTAAATCCAAGTGTTGCAATGTGGGGTAGTGGCAATGCGCACCGTATCGCCAATGACCGTACACCTCAAGGCAAAAATTATTATACAAGCAATATCGCACTTGAAAATTTACTTGTAAAACTTAACGGCGGACAAGATGATAATGACCAATTTGCCAACGATGCAAGCGGTCAAAGCGGACTTAACAAAACAGCTGACCAATTGCAACAAGAAGCGACATATAGCGCTCTTGGGTGGAATTTTAGTACTGTTTGGACATTGGATACTACAAACAACAGACCTGTATTGCAATAATCCAAATACGATAATCAAAGTGCGGATTTTCGCACTTTGGTTTGAGATGCCTCGCCAACGCTCGTGAAGCATCTCAATTTACTTGCGGCACAAAAAGTGTGTTACTTGTTAAATCAATCTTACTCGAAGGAGGGTTTTGACTGAATACTACACAAAGGGAGAAAGTCGGGTGTGGCACAAAAAGCGTGTCATTTTTTTTTGAATAAATCTTATCTTAAAGGAGAGAAGGTGAAAAATATAGTTAAGCTACTTTCGATAGCTTTGGTTTTATGGGTTTTGGTTGGCTGCGGAGGCGCAAATTATGACGATGACACCATAGTAGGAACAGGTGGCAACGGTAGTACTGGTGGCAACGGTAGCACAGGTGGTAATGGTAGCACAGGTGGTAACGGTAGTACAGGTGGCAATGGCACCATTTGTCATCTCACGGGAAATTGCAATGTCACTGTAGACAATGGCACGTTTTCTTTTACATCATTTTTGGGTCATTTTCCTGATTTTCCAAGCGGGTATGATGGTCTTCTTGTTAACGTTCTTAGCGAGAAACGGTATGCAGGAAGCAACGGAGATAGTTTCAAGACCTATCTGCACGATCAAGGCTTTAGCACACCAAATAGTGGTGTAAGTGATAACTATGTATGGTCTAAAAGTAACGCTTTGCTTGATTGGGACAAGGAGGTAAGTGCTACAGCTTATCCTTCTTCGTATCTTGCATTGACTCTTGAAGGCGATGTATCCTCCTCTGCTAGCAGAGCGACGTTTAACAAAACTGCGGCGTTTGCTGCTGTTGTGAGCGATGTTGCTTATAGAGATGTGTACGGTGCTGTTTCAGGAGAACCTATCCTTACATACGTCCAAAAGACTTACTCTCAGGATATGTCAGCAGTGTTTGGCACTATCGGAGATCGCAACTCGAACACTTACACAAACATTCTCCGACGATCAGACTTTACGTGCTCTAATAGCGACAATGGCGTTGTATTGATATGCTTGAAAGATATTGACCCTGTAAGATACGTATGGAAATACTATACGGATAAGCGTACAAACACCTTTGCGGTGCAGAAGAAGTAAAAAGTCGAGATGTTTTGCCGACTTTTTGCTTTGCTTGGAGTTTCGGCTACACATGAAGACAAAATGACAAAAAGGAGATGGGTGGCGGTCGCAACCCTCTCTTGCCATTGCGGAAAGCGAAACAATTCAGATTTTTTGGCTTGTTCTTTTTACTGATTGACAGCAAAGCCCCTCAGTGTCAGACAAAAGGCAAAGTCGAAGAATCTGTGTTATTTCCCTCTACCGTCATTGCGAGTGAGCTTGCGAACGTGGCAATCCACTCTTGTGCCCAGACAGAAGGCAAAGCCCCCCCTGTGTCATGGCTCCGCCTGCAAAGCATCTGTGTTTCTTTGTGTTTTCTTTTCAATAGATAACGAGAGCTGAGATTGCCACGCCTGATTACAGGCTCGCAATGACGGATGGGTGAATAATTTATAATTGGGAATTCGTAATGCGTAATTAGAGTATACCAAATTTACAAAATTTTAGCGTTCGTTTTTTTGGTGAGAACAAGGCGATTTTTAAATAAATGAGAGCGCATACGTCTGAGTATGTAACCGA
>JAITNC010000137.1 GCA_031290675.1 Campylobacteraceae bacterium
CTCAAAAAAAGTTACAAAAACTCAATTTTGCGACAAATAAACAGGCTGTAAATATTGGATAGTGATTTGTATAATTTTTACATTAAGGTGGTTATCTCCGCTTCAAAAACAGCCAAAAAAGTAACTTTTTTAAATATCTCACACAATCAATATTTTGCCGCTTTTGCGTGAATAACAATTTCATACCAGAGGCAAAAAAGTTTAAGAAAACTTTTATTTTTTTCAAATTCTAAAATCTTATAATGCCAAAATGTAATTTATTAAAATAGGGAGATATCACTATGGAGATATTTAAGATAATAATAGCAGCGCTTGGCGTTGTTGCGGTTGTCTATTTTTTGATTAAAAAATATGACACAAAATTGGTTCTGTTTACAGCCGGACTTGGTATGGCGACTATCTCGTTGCAGCCGATGAAAGCTTTGGACGCTTTTGCAAAAAGCATGACAACAGGTTCGCTTATACAGGCTATCTGTTCTGTTTTGGGTTTTGCCGCTGTTTTGAAACTGACGGGCTGCGACAAGCATTTGGTCGCGCTTTTTGGCGGTATTTTGAAGCGAGCGGGGCTGTTTTTGGTGCCTGCTGCGATTTTGCTGACATTTACGACAAATGTCGCACTTCCAACTGCCGCAGGCTGTGCCGCCGCTGTCGGTACGATATTTATTCCGCTTTTGATTAACTCCGGTGTTCGTCCTGCTATGGCAGCCGCCGCAGTTTTTGCCGGAACTTACGGAAGTATGCTAAATCCCGGACTTTCGCACAACGCTTTTGTCGCAAAAATCGCAAATGTGGAAGCTATGGATATCATCAATGTTCATATGTTTGCGACTATCGCAAGTATCGTTGTTGCGGCTGTCGTCATCGGAATCATCGCAATCATCAAGAAAGAGCACAAGGGTTATGTGTCTGACGATAAAGATATAGCTGTTGAGGCAGGTTTTAAAGTCAATCCTATCTATGCGCTGGTCAATGTTGTACCGCTTTTTATATTGATAGTCGGATTTGCGGGTTGGATTCCAGTGCTCAAGATGGACATTCCTCAGGCTATGCTCATAGGCGCTGTTTTGGCTATCATCGTTACGAGAAAAAGCCCGAGTGAGGTTTGCAAAAACTTTTTCAACGGTATGGGCGGGGGTTATGCCGACATACTTGGTATCATCATCTGTGCGTCGGTGTTTGTCGCAGGACTTGACGCTTTGGGCGCCGTGCAGTCTTTCATCAATGTGCTTACCACTCACCCAAGCTGGGCTTCTATCGGTGGAACTGCCGGACCGTTTTTGTTGGCGGTCATCACAGGTTCGGGCGACGCTGCCGCTTTTGCGTTCAACGAAGCCGTAACGCCTTCAGCTGAGTTGTTTAACACGACTGTTGAAAAACTTGGCGCTTTGGCTTCCGTAGCAGGAGCGATAGGCAGGACAATGTCGCCATTGGCGGGCGCTGTTATCGTTTGCGCAGGGTTTGCAAAAGTATCAACTCTTGAAGTGGCGAAAAGAACCGCACCCGGAATGATATTGGCTGTGATAACGCTCTATATCATACTCGGATAGGGTGTTTGAGATGATTGAGCACAAAAGACTTCAGGAGCAGATGAATGAGGTCAGTAAATTTGGAGCATTGGCAGGCGGCGGCATAACAAGACTTGCGTTTTCGCCAGAGGAGAAAGCGGCGAGAGTTTACGTAAAATCTCTAATGCAGGACATCGGTATGTGTATAAGAGAAGACGCTATCGGTAATATTTACGGCAGACTAGACGGGGAGCTTCCGCTCTCCGCCGTCGCTACAGGCTCGCATATAGACAGCGTTCCGCTCGGCGGTTGTTATGATGGAACGCTTGGCGTGATGTGTTCGCTTGAGGCTATAAGAAGTATCAAAGAGAGCGGCATCTCCCACAAAAGGCCTTTGGAGCTTATCATATTTTCGTGCGAAGAGTCCAGCCGTTTCAATATGGCTACCGTCGGCAGCAAAGTCATCGCAGGCAAGTTGAAAACCGAAAAGATAAAAGCGCTGAGGGATAAAAACGGCGTCAGTCTTTACGATGCGGCAAAAGATTTTGGCTGTGATGTTGAAAAGTTGGACAAAGCGGAGTTGAAAAAAGATGAGTTTTACGCTTACATAGAACTTCACATAGAGCAAGGCCCTGTGTTGGAGGCTACAAATACTCCCGTCGGTATCGTGAGCGGAATAGCCTCGCCGTTCAGATACGAATTGGACATAAAGGGCAGGGCAGACCACTCGGGCGCTACGCCGATGAATATGCGTCAAGATGCACTTGTTTGTGCGAGTGAGATTATCTTGGGTATTGAAAAGATAGCTTCGCAAAAGGCGGGCAAAAGCACCGTTGCTACGGTCGGTTTTGCAAATGCTGTGCCGGGTGTTTTAAATGTCATTCCCGGCGAGGTAAAACTCGGAATAGACATAAGAGATATAGACAAAGAGAGCTTGGAGCACGCAGATAAACTCGTAAATGAACTCATACGTGAAGTCGTTCAAAAAAGAGGCTTGAGCTTTACGTTAAAAGAGTTAGCGAGAGATTTTCCGACTGTTTTGAGCAAAGAGATAGCAGAAATATTGGCAAATCAGGCTAAAATACTCGGGGTCAAAGCCATCACGCTTCCAAGCGGCGCAGGACACGACGCTATGCATATGCCCCATCTTGCGCAGTATACGGGTATGATTTTTGTACCTTGCAAAGACGGCATCAGCCACAACGTGAACGAAAAAGTAAATATGGACGATGTCTACAAGGCGGCGGAAGTATTGGCGCGAACTTTAATAGAATTATCAAATAAGGAGTAGACGATGAGCAAAGCAGAAGGAAAAGCAGGGGAGCTTAAAAGTGAGTTGGTCGCAAACAGGCGGTTTTTTCACAAATACCCTGAAACGGGCTGGTTTACGTTTTTTACGACAGCGGCGATAGCCAAAAAGCTAAAAGAGTATGGATATACACTAAAACTCGGCCGTGAGATAGTAAAGCCGGAAGCGAGAGAAGGACTCGGCTCGCAAGAGGCTTTACACTCAGCGCTTGAGAGGGCAAAAAAACTGCTTCCAGAAGAGGAACATTCGCTCTTAGACGTCATGGAAGACGGTTTGACCGGAGTTGTGGCGGAGATAGACACAACAAGAGAAGGGCCGCTTTTGGCTTTTAGATTTGACATAGACGGCGTTGATGTGACGGAGAGCAAAGAGGAGACGCACAGACCATTTAAAGAGGGATTTCGTGCCGATATAGACGGCATAACACATGCGTGCGGACACGACGGACACATCACGATAGGCTTGGCGCTTGCGAAGATTATCAGTGAAAATATTCAAGATTTCAAGGGTAAATTTAGATTTATTTTCCAAACAGGAGAAGAGGGCGCAAGGGGCGCTGTTGGTATGGAGCCGACGGGAATTGTGAAGGGGGTTGATTATCTGCTTGGCGGACATATCGGTTTTCAGGCGAAAAAGACAGGCGGCATCATTTGCGGGACAAACAAACTGCTCGCTACTTCAAAATTTGACGTTACTTTTACGGGCAAATCAGCGCACGCCGCAGGAGCGCCGCAAGAGGGAGCAAACGCACTGCTCGCAGCTGCCGAGGCGGCGATACAGATGCACTCCATCACAAGACACGCCGATGGAGTTACGAGGATAAACGTTGGTGTTTTAAGGGCTGGCGAGGGGCGAAATGTCATCGCTCCAAATGCTTATATGGCTTGCGAAACAAGAGGCGAAACGACAGAATTGAACGATTTTATGAGAAACAAGTGCGTGGATATCGTTGAGGGCGTGGCTAAGATTCACGGCGTATCTTACGAGGTCAAAGGGACAGGCGGAACAGCCGGCGGCGATAGCAGCAAAGCGATAACGGATTTGTACGCTAAAGTGTCGCGCGAATCTCCGTATATCAAAAATGATTTAATCGTTGAGGAGTTGGATTTTGGCGCTTGCGAGGATTTCGCCCATTTTATGAGTGCAGTTCAAAAAGCCGGCGGACAAAGCGGATATTTGATGATAGGAACAGAATTGGCGGCCGGACACCACAATAAATCTTTTGATTTTAACGAGGAGTGCTTGGTAACGGGAGTGGATATTTTTCTACGCTCGGCGTATGAGTTGAATGGGAGATAGTTGATTTTCGGACTAGTTTGTTAAGCAAATCTTTTACAATTTTTAGCTTGTTATTTCGCACGCTAACATCGTTGCAATTTCGCCACGCTCGCTCACGTACCTCAAGTACGCACCGCTCACGGGCTTCATTTACGCCTTGTTATCGTGCGAAAAACTGACGCTAAAATCTTGTAAACTTGAAATGTTCAGCTTTTGCATATTTTAACTTGGCTCTTTTATGTCTATATATCGTTGTTTTCAACTTGGCTTCGTTACATACTAAGATGTATGCGCCTCGCCAAATTTTCAAACTGCCTCATCTATACACAAAAAGCTAAAGTTAAAATTATGCAAATTTGCCCTCTCTCCGTCATTGCGAGGAGCGAAGCGACGTGGCAATCCACATTTT
>JAITNC010000149.1 GCA_031290675.1 Campylobacteraceae bacterium
AAATAAATTGCTCAAATTTATCTACCGACCTAAGCCCAATTTTTATTTGGTCGCTTGTTTAGATTTCAAAGATTGACATTGACAAAAATATGTTTCTAAAGAACGCTAACACTCATAAATATAATGAGGGTTAAAAGCCTTGCTTGTGGTCTGAAAGAGGCGATAAAGCCGCTTTCCTGTTTCAAACAAGGACGAAATTATATAGTTATGATGCTTAAGGGTAGCTGATAAAATTGATGATTTTGAAAAAAATTATGGCACTATTTGAGCGAAACCTGTTTCTGGCTCAACAGATATGGTTATATTGTTATCTGCTCTACCAGCAAAAAGCGTTATCAGGCACGGTTTGGTTATCATATGATTAGTGTCGTATGATCTACTTAAGCTGCTTATGTCGCCTTTCATCGGTCTTCCCAAGTAGTCAAAAGCTATCCTTCTTGCAGTACCACCAGGCGAACAACTGGTATCAAACTTGATATCTGTTACGCCATATATCTTCTCTAAATTCATATTATTAGTAACGTTAGCGCCATTATAACGTGCACCCATGACCATCGTAGATGAACCGCCAACTAATTTTTTTGATCTATCTAAAGGATTAACGGCAATCTCTTTAAGCTCAGCTTTACCAGAATGCCCCGCTGATGTATCGGAAAAAATAAGATATCCCCAATACACTTTTTCGTCACCTTCTGTAACTTTCTGACGGGTAAACATTATCTGCCAACGTTCTTTATACCATTCATTGTCGTTGGGGTCAAATCTATCATCTACCATAGCCAAATGCTGAGTGTATCGTATGTGAGATATAACCTGGTCTGCGGCTTCCTGAAGTCTGTCGCCTTGCATCCTTGGCACAAATATAGCCGACAAGATGCCGACCACAACAATAACAAAAACAAGCTCTACCATAGTAAATGCTTTATTGTTTGACATACGCTTCCTTTTTGTATTTTAATGTCAAATCGTCAAATAAAAATTGTATTATCTAATATATTACTGAACTGTTCACAAAACCTGTTTCTGATTGAATTGTTATATTTATGTTTTCGTTTGCGCCATTTGTCAATGTTATGGTACATGGATCTGGGTTTTGGCTTGCAAGCAATCTATCGTCGGGATATGGCGAAGCATAACCATTTACGTTCCTCACCATAGGTCTTCCGAGATAATCAAAAGTTATTCGTGTTGCTCCGTCTGCATTGCAAGCAGCGTTAAATGCAATACCATTTATGTCATACTCTCTGCTTAGATTTAAAGCTTTTGTAACTATATTGGCAGGTATATCTTCTCTGCCGCCCGTTAAACGTTTAGACGTATCTTGTGGGTTTGTTGCCAACTCATCTATAGCATCAGCAGCATTATAATCAGGAATTCCATTATATATGCCGAGTATTCTATCATCAGAAAATATAGTATACACCCAATGTTTATTATCGTTTTGTTCAAAAAATATCTGCCATCTTTTTTTGAACCAATTAGCGTCGCCCCCTGTTGGGTCGAACTTATCGTCCATCATAGCTAAATGCTGTGTATATCGTATATGGGAAGTTACCTGGTCTGCGGCTTCGTAAAGTCTGCTGCTTTGCATTCTCGGGATGAGTATAGCTGATAAAATACCAACTACAATGATGACGAAGACCAATTCAACTATCGTAAAAGCGTGATGTTTTTTAAAAATTATCTTTTTCATTCTGATGATTATAGCATATTTTTAAACTAATTCAAATTTTTTTTGAAGACTTCAAAATTAGCGACTTTTTTATTTGCATATCTTATCGCTATATCGCCGCCCAGTGATGAAATCAAGGCATACTCATCACTCTCATTTATACCGTAAAACTTTAGCCTTAGAGCTAGTTTTTCATCGTAAATCTGAACTTCTGTGATACCCCTCTTGTGCAAAATCTTCGCCAACTCTTTTGCGATATGGTAGTTATATGCAAAATGGTTGCTTGGTTTTTTAAAAAATGGATATAAAGTCTGGTTTGCGTAGACCAAAACAGAGTTGAATGCCAATGATAAAATGACTACGGTCGCCAAAAACTTGTGTAGTTTTCTATGTTTTGGCAGGCGAACTCTGTAACTGTTGAAAAATACACCAACCACAAGCGGAGTAGCGATGATGAGATACAGTGCGAACACCTCAACAGGCACACGCTGGCGAAACGAAAGCAGTAAAGAAGCTATAAATGCGCCAAAAGAGAGCCACCACAAAAGGCTCTTGCCGCCTTTGACCAAGATGCGGTACTCAACATATATAAAGTACAAAAACAGCAATGGCGAAAATATCGCCGCGTAAATACCGAAAGTATCAATAAAATAGCCGCGTGGTTTGCCTTCGCTCATCTGCGCTATATCGCCGCCGTACATATACGACGCAAGTGCGAAAAGCACGAGGGAGATGGACATAAGCGTGGGGTCTTTTTTGGATATAGCGTAAAAAAAGAGTAAAAAATACAATATAACAAACCCGACATTTAAAAAAAGAGTCAAAAACAGCGTTAAATAAAGCAGTGTTTTCTGCTCTCTTTGATGATAAAACAGCGTCAAAAGTGTGCCAAAAATGATAATACCCGCACTATTTACCAAAAGTGCCGCACTGATGGCTCCCGGGAGCATAACATATATAAGTACGCTGATGACCCTGTCTATCTCTCGTTTTAAAAGTGATTTTCCGATAAGGTAGAGTAAAAACGCCGAGAGAGCGTGCAAAAGTATAAACGGAACACGCAGGGCATAGTCATTTTGCCCGAACAGTGCGCAGGAGAGTTTGACGAGATAGTGTACGGCGTTACTTTCGTTGTAAAAGATATCTGCCTCGTAGTAGCTGATAGAGAGCGTGCTGACGCCAAACAGCAAGAGAAGAACGCTCGCAAAGATGATAAACAAAACTACCGCAATCTCTCTCATAAAACCTGCCCTGTGAAATTTTCTCTTATTTTACACAAAAAAATATTAATTTAACGCTTTTTTGAGCAACACCAAAAACCCGAATGAACTAAACAAAACAAACGTCAAAAACAGCAAAAATGCCTGCCAGCCGAAGTGTTGATAAAAAACGCCCGGCAAAAACGAGCCAAGTGTGCCGCCTGCGTAATAAAATGATATGTAAAGCCCGTTTGTGATGCTTTTGTGTTTTTGGGCGAGTTTGTTGACAAATCCCGTAGCCGTGGAATGCACTGTGAACATACCAAGGCAAAAAACAAACATAGAGAAAAACATCGTCTGAAAATCTCTAATGTTGAAAAGTTCCAGACCTATGATATACACGACCATACCGACAAGCATAGTTTGGCGTTCGCCGCCCAAAAACTTGATGACTTTCGTGATATTCATAGCCACGATAAGCCCTATGATATAGCCCGCATACATAAAGCCCACTTTACTCTCGCCCAAGTTTGCGTTGATGTTTTTCAGCTCAAAAGGCAAAAAGTTCAGCAAGCCTTGAAAGGCGAAAAACACGCAAAATATCGTAGCGTAGATATAGAGGTTGTGCTTTATCTTGAGTACATTTATAATCTCTTTTTTCGTAGGCTTTACAAATCCGGCCTTCGTGTCGTCATCAACCCT
>JAITNC010000182.1 GCA_031290675.1 Campylobacteraceae bacterium
GAAACGCTGCATTTTGAGTCAAGAAAACACCTTTTAGAGTATGATGATGTGGCAAATGAACAGCGAAAAACCATATACAACTTTAGAAACGAGCTTTTAGGGCAGACACTTGATATGAACAAACGTGTTGAGGAGATGCGCAAAGAGTACGTAACAAACACACTCGCCACTATCGGAGCTTACGAAGGAGCGCCAAAAGAGGAGCGAGATACGGAAAGGCTGGTAGCGATACTCAAAGAAGAGCTTAATTGCGAGTTTTATTATGCAGGCAGCTTGAAAGATTTGGAGTTTAGCGAGTTGTTCAACTCTATAGCTGAGCGTTTGAAAAACGACTATGAAGAGAAGATGTCGCTGGTGGACAGCGCACAGAGAAATCAGATAGAGAGGATTTTGTCCTTGCAAGTCTTGGATACGGCGTGGAGAGAGCATCTCTATCAGATGGACATACTCAAAACAGGTATCGGTTTGCGTGGATACAACCAACGCGACCCGCTCACAGAGTACAAAAAAGAGAGTTATGGGCTGTTTTTGGAGCTCGTGAGAAGGATAAGAAGCGATGGCTTTAAGATGTTGCAGCTTGTTCAGTTTCGTGACAACAAAGCTGAGGAAGAGCGTGCGGCGGCTATGGAAAAAGTACTCAAAGAGATGGAAGAGAGCTCAACGGACGATGTCAGTTTCAAACACGGCAATGAAAATCTATTTCACAGCGAAAGCAAGTTTGGCGAGAAAAAAGTTTCAAGAAATGACCTCTGCCCGTGCGGAAGCGGTAAAAAATATAAATTTTGCCACGGCAAAAGCGGTCCAAAGAGAGGCTTGTTAGCATAAATGAAGCTGCAATCGCTTAGCTGGTATCTTATCAAAAAATACCTGCGCTTTGACAAGTCGCAGCCGTTTATCACCGTGAGCGCCGTTTTGGCGTTTTTGGGCGTTACTATCGGACTTATGGTGCTTATGATTGCTATGGCTATTATGAACGGATTTGATAAAGAGTTTGAGCGCAAACTTTTTACTATGAACTATCCTATCACTATTTTGCCATTTGGCGGTTCTGATGTGACCAAAGACGATGTGGAGTACCTGCAAAAGCAGTTTGAGGCTCTTAAATTTAGTCCGTATATATTTTCGCAGGTTGTATTGAAACACGGTCAAAAGTTTGAAGGCGGTATGCTTTTTGGTGTAAATCTAAATCAAGAGATGCAAATCAACAGCGTCATCAACGAAGCTCTCGGGGGCAACTCTTCGCTTGGCGAGTTTGATATTTTGGCTGGCAACGGCATAAAAGAGGCTCTGTTTTTAGATGAGGGCGACAAGATGACGCTCGTTTTCACGCAAGGCGACCCGGGCGGACTTACTCTGATACCAAAGATGAAACGATTTACATATCAAAGTTCGTTTCGCTCCGGCTTGATAAATTACGATAAAGCTTATATGTTTACGCCTATTTCCGGGCTTGCTAAGGTTTTGGGGTATGATGAGGGGGTGTATGACGGCATACACGTGTACTCAACAAATCCCATGAAAGATATTGAGGCGATAAAGGGCAGCCTTCCGTCGCATTTGAGGGCTGTCGGGTGGTGGCAGCAAAATGGCAATTTTTTCTCCGCACTTGAGCTTGAGAAAAGGGCACTTTTTATCGTGCTGATGCTTATCATTTTGGTGGCTTCGTTAAATATTATGAGTTCGCTGCTGATGACGGTTATGAACAGAAGGCAAGAGATAGCGTTGCTGTTGTCGCTCGGAGCGAGAGCCAAAGAGATAAAAAAGACATTTTTTGGACTTGGTATGATTATCGGTTGCGGCGGCGTGGTGTCGGGCATACTGCTCGGAGCAATCGCACTTTTTGTATTGGGCAATTTTAACGTTATAAGCTTGCCGGCCGATGTTTACGGCTCATCAAAACTGCCTTTGGAATTGTCGTTTGTTGATTTTGGTTTTATAGTGTTAGGCGCACTTGTTATAGTCGCGCTATCATCTTTCTACCCTGCGAAAAAAGCGACAGAGGTGAATGTTTTAGATACGTTGCGAAACGAGTAGGGTATTCAGTCTTTTACAATTTTTAGCTTGTTTTTTTGCACGCTAACTTCGTTGCAATTTCGCCGCGCTCGCTCACGTACCAGTACGTACGCACCGCTCGTGGGCTTCATTTGCGCCTCATTATCGTGCAAAAGAGCGACGCTAAAATCTTGTAAACTTGCCATTGTGTCATTGTGAGGAGCGAAGCGACGTAACAATCTCAGCTCCCACTCTCCGTCATTGCGAGCCTGTACCCAGGCGTGGCAATCCAGTATTAACACAGTGGTATTGCGCCACACATGCCCTTGTGTCATTGCGAGGAGCGAAGCGACGTAACAATCTGTGTTTTTATCCTTCCTCCGTCATTGCGAGCCTGTATTCAGGCGTGGCAATCCACTCCATTGTCATTCAGAGTCGAAGCCGAAGAATCTCAGCTTTCCTTGCATGGTTGAGATGCATTCATTTTACAAACCATGCATACAAACAAAATTTCACAAAAATTTATTTTTATAAGAAGTTCTTAATTGAATTTGATATAAAATTTTTAAAATTTATTATCTGTTTAAATATAAATTTCAAAAAATTTTCAAAATAAAAAAATTACAAAGAGCAAAATATGCAAAAATCAGTTAAATTATTTATATTGGTTCCGCTTGTTGGTTTATTTTTTGCTGGTTGCGTGGATACGAGACCGCTATTACCACAAATAAACGAAACAGAGGCTTTTAGTTATGAGAAAATATATGAACAAGAGTATGAAGAAATCAAAAATTCATTTCCAAAAACAGTTGTAAAATGGATACAGCCTGCCAACAAAAAAGAGGCATGTAAAATTTATGTAGGTTTTTTTGAAGGTTATGATAGGACATTAAAAGATGATTTTAAGGTATATTGGGATGGAGAGTGCAAAGGTGGTTATGCTGACGGGCTTGGCAGAGAGTTTGAAGAGACAAAATTAACACTACTAGAACAAATTGGTTTTTATAAAAATGGAATGGCAGAGGATTATTGTATACAAAAAAATGATTCGGGTATTGATATAAGAACAATAGAAGGCGAATGTGTATATGGCGACAACAAGCCCTCATATGGAGTTGAAACAAGAATAAAGGAAAATCCAAAAGATTTTAGTTTGGATATTAGTTATATATATGGGCAACTTAATGCACGATATGGTCCTACCTTAGTGACTATAGTTTCTCCGTTTATGGATAAGATAGGTCGCATAAAATCGTATCCCAATTATAGCTATAGCATAACAGACTCACGCAATGATGAATTTGATAATATAAATTTATTGTTTGAAATTCAGGTTATTAAGGATAATCAATGGAAGCCAAATGGATTTAAATTTATAATATATAAAAATGATGTATTGAGAGGTGTAGAATTAATAGACTGTATTTATAAAAGAGATGTGGCGCTTCCACAAGCTTATGCAAAACATTGGGATGAGATCTCCAATGAGATTTTAACTGCTGGCAATAAAGCTCTTGCGGCACAAGAGCAAACATTTATCATTAAGAAAAAGTATATAGAAAAAATATGCAAAAAGAGTGTGAAAGTCACATTTATGGACAATGACAAATACAGGGCAATCTGCAATGAAAGAGAAGAGTTTGCAAGAATTAACGCAAAAATAGAAGAGCAGATTGGTAAAATCAATATACAAAAACAACAACTTCGTGCGCAAAAGATACAACAACAAGAGATGCAAATGAGACAAATGGAAGTTGCCGCACAACAACAACAAGCCCTTGCCGCACAACAACAAGCTTATGCTGCCGATCAAGCTAATAATATTCAACGACAGAGAAATAGTATGATGTGGTTTGACAATTTCCAAAAGAACATGCAGATGCAAAATTTAAATAATAATCTAAATAATCTAATTTTTCTTAAATAGTATTAATTTGGAATATAGAATGGCAGTAGGACTTTAACTAAGCAAATAAGTTTGTTGTAAACACACTTAGCGTAACACACTCCTACCTTCATCATTGCGGTGAGCTGAAGCGGCGAACGAAGCGAATGGGTCATACTTAAGTTGTGACAATCCAGTTTTTTTGCACCGCACAACGCCCTTTGTGTCAGACAAAAGGCGAAGCCTCCCCCCCCATTGTCACTCAGAGCCGAAGGCGAAGCATCTGTGTTTCTCTCCTCCTCCGTCATTGTGAGGAGCGAAGCAGAGTGACAATCTGTGTTTTTATCCTTCCTCCGTCATTGCGAGCCTGTACCCAGGCGTGGCAATCCACTCTTATTCAGAGCCAGCTTCTTCGACTCGATAATTTAAGGCAATCTTTATAAAATAATGTCAAAATCTGACTAAACAATCTGCTTTATTAAAATAAATTTTTATTTTTATCTTATTTTATTTATTTTTTAATTATTATATAATACAATAATCAGAATTTTTTTAATAAAAGGAAATACAAAAATGAGGTATAAAATAA
>JAITNC010000070.1 GCA_031290675.1 Campylobacteraceae bacterium
CAGACAACAATATTATCAAGCTATTGAGCATGCAAGGGAAGCGAATGATTCCGGTGTGTTTATAGAATTTACACTTTCTGCGCTTTTTGATGTCATTTCGGCGCAAGAAAAGCAATCGCTGAAAGATAAGAAACTTGCCGATAAGTTGCCGATAAAGGTTGCCGATAAATTGACTGCGGCAGAAGCCGAATTTGTGAAGCTGCTCAAACCATACTTTAAAGAGAATAAATGGATAGGCAATGCCAAAGCAAGGGAGATCACCAATAAAGCGGAAGGGAGCGTGAAGCGGTTTTTGCGCAATCTCACAGATAAAGGTGTGTTTGAAATTCGCGGTGAAAACAAGAGCCGCCAATACTGCTTAAAAAAATGTTCGTATTTACCCGCACAGCGGTCAGACAGGAGAATATAAAAATGGCCTTTGCTAAAGAATCTGAATTTGAAAATGCCCTCATAAAATATTTGTTTGAGAAAGGGTGGGAGCATGAGGTTTTGAAAAATCCCACAGAGCAAGATTTGATAAACAACTGGGCGAAAATTTTATTTGACAACAATCGCAAAATTGACCGCCTCAACAACTACCCTCTCACAGACGGGGAAATGAAGCAGATCATCGAGCAAATCACCACACTGCGAACGCCTCTCAAGCTAAACGGCTTTATCAACGGCAAGACGGTATCTGTAAAGCGTGACAATCCTGATGATATAGTTCACTTTGGCAAAGAGGTTTCTTTAAACATCTATGACCGTCAAGAAATAGCTGCAGGGCAAAGCCGCTATCAGATAGTGCAGCAGCCCAAGTTCCCTACACGCGGCATACTCAACGACCGTCGCGGCGACTTGATGCTGCTCATCAACGGTATGCCGGTTATCCATATTGAACTAAAAAAGAGTGGTATTCCCGTCAGCCAAGCCGCAAATCAGATAGAAAAATATTCTAAAGAGGGGATTTTCAGCGGCCTGTTTGCTCTTGTGCAAATCTTTGTTGCTATGGAGCCGAACGAAACGCTGTACTTTGCAAATCCGGGCGCGGATGGGAAGTTCAACCCCGATTTCTATTTTCATTGGGCAGATATTGATAATGAACCTATCAAGGACTGGGAGAAGATAGCTGAAAAATTGCTCTCCATCCCGATGGCTCATCAGCTTATAGGCTTTTACACCGTTCCAGATGGTTCGGACGGTGTTCTTAAGGTTATGCGCAGTTATCAGTATCACGCTGCAAGTGCGATCTCTGACCGTGTAGCCAAAACTAAATGGGAGGGCAATAACCTGCTCGGCGGCCATATCTGGCACACAACAGGTTCGGGCAAAACCATGACGAGCTTCAAGTCGGCGCAGCTCATCGCAAACTCCAAAGATGCCGATAAAGTCATCTTTCTGATGGACAGAATAGAGCTTGGAACGCAGTCTTTGAAAGAGTATCGTGGATTTGCGGAAGAGAGTGACAATGTACAAGCCACCGAAAATACCGATGTTTTGATTGGCAAACTGAAAAGCTCTGACCCAGCCAACACACTCATCGTTACTTCCATCCAGAAAATGAGCAATATCAAAGAAGAAAATGGCTTGAACGCCGCAGACATCAAGAAGATGCAAGACAAACGTATCGTGTTCATCGTGGACGAAGCGCACCGCTCCACTTTTGGGGATATGCTCATCACTATCAAAAACACGTTTCCCGGTGCAATTTTCTTTGGTTTTACAGGCACCCCTATCCATGACGAAAATCAGAAAAAGGATAATACAACCTCTACAGTGTTTGGCGTTGAACTACACAGGTATAGTATCGCCGATGGAATCAGAGATAAAAATGTACTTGGCTTTGACCCATGCAAGGTTCAGACTTACAAGGACAGGGATGTAAGGAAAGCTGTTGCCTTGCATGAAGCAAAGGCGGACACCGAAGCGGAGGCCATAGCAGACCCCGTAAAAAACAAGGTTTATTATCATTTTATGGACAAAGTCAAAATGGTAGGAAGCTATGACGCTGCCGGTAAATACAACAAAGGGATTGAGGACTATCTGCCGACAAGCCAGTATAGCTGCGACGAACATAGAAAAATGGTAGTGCAGGACATTCTTGAATATTGGCTGACGCTCTCCCATGCAGGAAAATTTCACGCGCTTTTCGCGACAAGTAGTATTTCGGAAGCCATTGTTTATTACAGGCTTATCAAAGAAAAAAAACCGGAACTCAAAATCACAGCTCTATTTGACCCAAATATAGATAATGGGGATAGTGGAACTAGTGAGTTTAAAGAAAACGGACTTAAAGAAATCATTGAGGATTACAATGCCCGTTATGACCAACGCTTTGAGTTTGCATCTCATGACAAGTTCAAAAAAGACATCGCAGCACGATTGGCACACAAAGAGCCATACAAGTTGATAGAGCGCACTCCAGAACAGCAAATAGACTTGCTTATCGTCGTTGACCAAATGCTCACAGGTTTTGATTCTAAGTGGATCAACACGCTTTATATGGACAAAACACTAGAATACGAAAATATCATCCAAGCATTTTCTCGTACAAATCGCCTCTTTGGGCATGAAAAGCCGTTTGGAACGATTCGGTATTATCGCAAGCCACACACGATGGAAAAGAACATTGAGGAAGCTGTAAAACTCTACTCCGGCGACAAACCTATCGGATTGTTTGTGCAAAAGCTTGAAGAAAATCTGAACGCAATGAATGAACTCTTTGGCGAAATCAAAAAAATATTTGAAGATGCTGGGGTTTTTGATTTTACGAAGCTCCCGACCGATGACGCTTATTGTGCAAAATTTGCTTCTCTCTTTAGGGATTTAAACAAGTATCTTGAAGCCGCTGAGATTCAAGGCTTTAGGTGGAAAGAACAAAAATACGAATTTCCAGCTACGCCAGGACATAAAAAAGCTGTTGTAGTGATGGCTTTTGACGAAAACACATATCTCATACTTGCGCTACGCTACAAAGAGCTATTTTCTGGCAGTGATGCAGTGGATGGAGGTGGCAGAAGTGGCGGCGTTCCGTTTGATATTGACGGACATCTGACCGAGATAGATACAGGTAAAATAGACGCTAACTATATGAATTCACGTTTTAATAAATATTCCAAGTTGCTGCACCTCAACCCGAAGCCATCAAAAGAGCTTGTTGACCAAGCGTTGGATGACTTGCACAAGACATTTGCCACGCTAACTCAAGAGGAACAGAAATATGCTGGAATCTTTTTGCGTGATATAGAGCGTGGAGATGTGATCGTAGAGGCTGGAAAGAGCTTGCGTGACTACATCACAGAGTATCAACTCAAGGCGGAGAATGACCGGATTCACCGGTTCGCCGAAGTTTTCGGTCTGGATGAATCAAAACTAAGGGAGATGATGAATCTGAAACTGACTGAGGCGAACATCAACGAATACGGTCGCTTTGAGAGCCTGAAAAAAACTGTTGATAAAGCAAAAGCAGGTGCCTTTTTTGAAAAACAGCAAGGCGCAAGTGTGCCACTGTTTAAGGTAAATACTACGATAGACAAACTCCTTCGGAAATTCTTGCTTGAAGGTGGCTTTGATGTGGAATAGCAAAATCTCTGACGTTATAATCCATAAAATAAGTGCTACAAAAGTCTAGTAAAACAACGAGCCGAAGAGATTTCTCTCTGGCTCCGTTTGCTTTTACTTGGGAACAGCGGAGGTTGGGGGAAATTTCTGATAAAGTTATGGAAAAGAACACAAGCCGTATTTACACAGAAACTTTGACCAACTCTGCAGAATATGGAATCATCAGCCAACGTGAGTTTTTTGATAAGGATATTTCAAACGAAGAAAATATTAACGGCTATTATATAGTCAAGAATGATGACTTTGTTTATAATCCACGAATATCATCATTCGCTCCTGTCGGACCGATAAAACGCAACAAATTAGGTAGAAATGGCGTAATGTCGCCACTTTATTATGTTTTTCGGACGCATGACATAGAGCCAATCTATCTTGAACATTTCTTTTTAGGTGATAGTTGGCACAAGTTTATGAAACTTAATGGAGATTCTGGAGCAAGGTCAGACCGCTTCTCAATTAAGGATTTTGTGTTCAGAGAAATGCCCCTCCCATATCCGTCGCAAGACGAACAAAAGAAAATCGGGCAACTTTTCTCCCACCTTGACCATCTCATCACCCTTCATCAGCGTGAGCTTATGTGATTTTAAAAATTGATTACCACAGGAGGAAAACTATGTTAAATCAAGCAAAAAGGTCAGAGTTATTCAGTCAATACTATGCGCGGTGGATTAAGGTGTACAAGGATGGAGCTATCAGAAATGTCACTATGCAGAAATATCTCATGACACAGATATGGGTTGAGAAGCTAGTTCCAAATCTTTTGACCTGCAAACTGACAAGAACGAGCTATCAACAAATGCTAAATGACTATGCAGAAAACCACGAGCGGCAGACTACGATGGATTTTCATCATCAGCTTAAAGGTGCCATCTTGGATGCGGTAGATGAGGGGTTGATTGACCGTGACCCAACCAGAAAAGCAATCATCAAGGGAAAATCACCGCGGGAGAAAAAGCAAAAATACCTCAACCAGTTTGAATTGCATACTCTGCTTACGGATTTGACGCTTAACACTGAGATAGATTGGGAATGGTTCATTGTATTGGTCGCAAAAACTGGTATGCGGTTTTCAGAAGCGTTGGCTCTAACTCCAAGCGATTTTGATTTTGCCCATCAATCTTTGACTATAAGCAAGACATGGGACTATAAAGGGTGCGGGGGATTTCTGCCTACCAAAAATCAATCATCAGCGAGGAAAATTCAGATTGACTGGCAAACGGTTATTCGGTTTTCAGAGCTATTAAAGAATATTCCTATGGACAAGCCGATATTTATTGAGGGTGCGGTTTTCAATTCTACAGTAAATGATATTTTGCGGCGACATTGTATCCGAGCGAATATCCCTGTGATTACTATTCACGGATTGAGACATACCCACGCTTCGCTTCTACTGTATGCAGGAGTTTCTATTGCGAGTGTTGCCCGCAGATTGGGTCATGCGAGTATGACCACAACACAGAAAACGTATTTGCATATCATTCACGAATTGGAAAACCAAGACGTGGAGTTGATTATGCGATCTTTATCTGGGTTAAACTAAAACGAGCATTTCGGAGGCATGCATAAGCTCACGCTGATGAAGGGTGATGAGGTCGCTAATAGCTGTGAAAAGCTCTCCGATACGCTTCTGTTCATCAAGGCACGGCATTGGAACGTGCATTTCCATAACCTTGTTTTTAGAAATGTTGTAGCGAGAAATTCCCTGTGCCAAGAATGTAAACTTCTTACGGACAGCCGACGAGCGTAGCATATAAGCGAGATAGTGAGGGTCAATTTCAACAATGGGTCGCCATCCAAAGCAAAAGCTGTTTAGGTACACATTCGCTCTGTTTTCAAGCCAAATAGAGGACATTCCAACTTCCTCTGGCGTTTCTGATGAGGTCGTGAAAAGTACATCGCCGTATTTAACTTCGCTTTGGTTGCTGTCAATTTCAACACTCTCTGTTCCGTATGTGGCGGCAATAGGATTTGAAAAAACATTCATATAAGTTACAAACTCAGCGTCGCCGTGTCCAAAATCATCTTTGGTTTTCCCTGATAATCCTGTGAGTGTCTCACCCAGTTCCCCCAACCTCCGCTGTTCCCAAGCGTAATTGTTTTTTGGGTATTATACCAAAAGCCCCTTACGCTATGACCCCGCTGCCGACTACATATTCGCCTTGGTAAAACACCGCGAGTTGTCCTGCCGCTACTGCGCTGACGCTTTCATTCATAACGATTTTTGCGCCTTTTTTGTCCTCATCTATAAGTATCTCGCATTGGAGTTTTGGGCTTCTGTAGCGGATTTTCACGGAGGCTTCAAGCTTTTGTTTGTCTACGAACATATTTAAGGATTTGACTCTAAACTCTTTTGCGTCAAGGTCTTCTTTGTCCCCAACGACGATTTGATTTTTCTCCGGATTGATAGACACAACGTAATGCGGGTCGTGCGCACCTTTTATCTCAAAGCCCCTGCGTTTGCCTATCGTGTAGTGCATATAGCCCTGATGAGTGCCGATAACTTCGCCTTTTGTGTTGAGTACTTCGCCTTGTCGGTTCACGTCCATATGCTCCTGCAAAACTTCAATGTATGTATCTTGCACGAAACATATCTCGCTGCTCTCTCGTTGAGTTGAAAAATCCTCAAGTTCGGGAATGCCAAGCGTGAAAGCTTTGATATCTTTTTTAAATTTATCGCCCAGCGGAAACAGCATAAACGGCAGCACTTCAGGCGAAACCTGCGCCAAAAAGTAACTTTGGTCTTTGCTCTTGTCGCTAGCCTCGTAGATAAGGTCGTCTTTTATCTGCACGTAGTGTCCCGTGGCGAGCTTTTCCATGCCGAGGCTTTTGGCGAAATCCAACAACCTGCCAAATTTGATATTGCGGTTGCAAAGTACACAGGGATTTGGCGTAACACCCTCTTTGTAAGAGCGCACAAACGGGTCGTAAACTATACTTTTGAACTCTTCGCTAAGGTCTAAAACGTGGTATTTTATGCCCAAAAATTCAGCCGCTCTTTTTACCATACCTATGTTGTATTGATGTTTTTTGTCGTGTCCGTGCAGACGCAGATAACAGCCCTCCACATTGTGCCCCGCCTGTTTTAGCAGGTATGCCGTCGTCGTAGAATCAACGCCGCCGCTCATAGCGACCAAAATATTTGCCATTTTTTATCCCTTCTTTTTGAAATTTTCAAACTGTTTTTTTATAAGTGCGTATCTCTCGCTCTGCTCAAGCCCTTCGCTTCTCATCATCTCAAGGTAAACTTCCAGATGTTCTTTTATACTTTTCACTATATACTCCAAATCGTCGCTTATCTGCAAAACATTTAAGTCTTGCGCTCCAATCGTCCCAAAATCAACCAAAGATGTTTTCATAAAATCTTTCAAACCACGCCAAAACTTCTCGCCGTAAAGATATATCTTTATCGGCAGCACCTTTCTCGTCTGCACAAGCGCCAAAGTGTCAAATATCTCGTCCAAAGTGCCAAATCCGCCCGGAAACGCCACGCAGGCGACCGCATTTTTGATGAGCATTCTTTTTCGCACAGAAAAGCTGTTTAGCGTTATCGCTCTTGTCGTGAAAGGGTTTGACTTTTGCTCAAACGGCAAGCGCAGATTGAAGCCCAGAGAGTGCGCAAGAGTGCTTGCCTTCGCACCTTCGTTCGCCGCCTCCATGATGCCTCCGCTGCCGCCCGAGGTGATATGCAGCCCCTCGTCCGCCAACATCTTCGCCAAATTTCTCGCGCGTTCACAGTAAAAATTTTCACGCCCAAATCTAGCACTACCAAATATACTTACAACTGCTCCGATGTCCGCTAAAAGCTGCGAACCCTTCTCGTAATCATCGCTGAGCACAGAAGCACTCTGCTTATCGGAGTGTCTTATATCTTCACTAAAATTTATCTTTTGCATCATTGTTCTTTGAAATTATAATTATATCATAGATAAAGGCAACAAAACCGATAATCTTTCTTGCCATTGTAAATGTGGAATGATAAGATTTTTTTGCATAAACTTTGCTGTATCAAAAAAAATAATATCCAAATCCAACGTCCTCGGAGCGTTTTTGAAGCTTCGCTCCCTACCAAATATCTGTTCCGTGTGGAGTAAAAACTTAAGCAGTTTTTGCGCACTCATAGAGGTTCGCACTACCATCACAGCGTTGAAAAAATCGCTCTGCTCGGTGTATCCGAAGGGGGGGTTTTGCAAAATGGGAGAAGTTTTTTGCACATACAACAAACGCTTGCCAAGGAGGTAGCGAAAAAGCCTGTCAAATCGCTTTTTGACATCTCCGACATTTCCGCCCACGCCGATAAATGCGGTGTGTTTGAACGCCTCGCCGCCGCTTTTTGAGCGGGGGAAAAACAGCGACTTATGCCAGCGCAGATTTTCGCCCAGAGCTACGTTCACAGCACCAACGCCTTGCCGTTTTGTATCACTACCATATCTTCTATGCGCACGCCAAATTTGTCCGGCAGGTAGATGCCCGGTTCTATCGTAAAGAGCATATTTTCGGCTATGATGGTTTGTGATTTTGACGATATCACGGGCAGTTCGTGTATATCAAGCCCGACGCCGTGTCCTGTTGAGTGGACAAAGTATTTGCCAAAACCTGCTTTGTCTATCACATCTCGTGCGGCTTTGTCTATATCGCACGCCCTCACGCCCTCTTTGGCGGCTTTTATCGCACTCTGCTGTGCCAAAAGAACCGTATCGTAGACTTTTTGCTTCAAAGCGTCTTTGAACTTTTGCTCTTTTGAAAAGGTAAAATCCCCGCTCACTTCAACGCTTCTTGTGCGGTCGGAGCAGTAACGCTCGCAAAGCACACCAGCGTCAAGCAGCAGCAAATCGCCCTCACGCAGCTTTTTTTTCGTCGGCAGTGCGTGCGGTTTGGCGGCGTTTTCGTTTATGGCGACTATCGGCGGGAAGCTCAGGGAGAGTTTGCCTCTGTCTTTAAAGAGAAGTTCGGCGTTGAAAAAAAGCTCCTCTTCGCTCATGCCGAAGCCTTGACTTTTGATAAAATCGCCAAATCGCTCAAACGCTTTTTTGCCCTCATCGGCGGCTTTTTTTAGAGCGTTTATATCCTCAAGCGTTTTAATCTCACGCTTTTTCAAAGAGAGATTTGGAAGCGGTATGAAGCGAACTTTCAAGTTAGACGATAGCTTGCCAAACCGCTCAACGCTAAAGTCTTTCGGGTCGTAAGCTACACTTTTTGGGGCAAATTTTCTGATAAGAGTTTTGGCGCATTTGGCGAGCTCTCTTTTGGCGTCTACCACTGTGGCGTTTGTGATAAATTCCGCCGCTTCGGTCGTATATCTGGCGTCTGTCAAGAAAAAAGCATTTTCCTCATCAAACCTGATAAACATACCGTTATCGCACGAAAAGCCGCACTCGTGGTAGAGTGCGTTTTCGTTTTGAATGATATATGCTTTCACGATTATTGTTTAACGGCGGCTTCTGATTTTTTCTTGATAGCTTCTATCTCAGCCAACATCTGCATAATAGCCATCAAAGCCAAATGATATCCAAAAGGTCCAAAACCTGCGATTTGTCCGGCGCATACGGGAGCGGTCAAGCTCTTTTGGCGGAACTCCTCACGTCTGTAAATGTTGCTGATATGAACCTCAACTACGGGAATGTTTATCGCGCTTATGGCGTCCCTGATAGCGACAGATGTGTGCGAATAAGCGGCTGGATTGATGATGACACCGTTGGCGTCGCCTAAACACTCTTGGAGTTTGTCTATTATCTCGCCTTCAAAATTTGACTGAAAGAACTCAATGTCAAAGTTGTTTTGTTTCGCTACGTTTTGCATCTGAGCGTGGATATCCTCAAGCTTCATAGCCCCGTATATGCTCTGCTCACGATGACCGAGCATATTTAGATTTGGCCCCTGAATGACTACTATCTTCATCTGGTAATTCCTTTAAATTTTTAATAAGGCATTATTGTAGCAATATTTTGCATAAATATAATTTACGCTACAATTTCTTTTTTGTGAAAAGGTGATGATATGAGATTGATTTTGAGTGATTTTGTGCTTGTTTGCGATGAGGGGTTTGGGATTATTGAAAACGGAGGCGTCTGTTTTGATGAAAAGATAATAGCCGTCGGCGACGCATCGGAGCTTTTGGCGAAGTACAAAGATGCGCAGGTTGAGAGGCTGAGCGAAAATTCGGTACTTATGCCCGGACTTATAAATTCGCACGTTCATCTTGAGTTTTCAGCAAATGTAGCGACACTGAAATTTGGCGATTTTATGTCGTGGCTGCGAAGTGTCATAGCCTCACGAGATGAGCTGCAAAGCGAGTGCGATGAGGAGATGATAGCGCGCACTTTGCAAGATATCTTAAAAAGCGGCGTTACAACTATCGGGGCGATAAGCAGTTTTGGGCTTGACCTCGCTCCTTGTGTCAAAAGCGCTCTAAATGTGGTCTATTTTGTAGAGGTTATTGGCTCAAATCCAGCTGCGATAGACACACTTTTTGATGATTTTAAGGCGAGATTTTATGAAGCCAAAAAGCTTAAAAGCGGCTCGTTTTTCCCTGCCATCTCCGTTCATTCGCCCTACTCAACGCACCCCGTTTTAGCTCGCCACGCTTTGGATATAGCAAGGGCTGAGGGCGTGCAAACTTCGGCGCATTTTATGGAGGCGGCGTGTGAGCGTGAGTGGCTTGACAACGGCGGCGGGGCGATGGCGGAGTTCATGAAAGCTTTTAACCCGCACTCCAAACCGATGAGCAGCGCAAAAGAGTTTTTACAGCTCTTTCATGACACAAAAACGCTTTTTGTTCACGCTGTGCAAGCCAAAGATGAGGAGCTTGACATCATAGCAGGGCAGGGCGGGAGCATAGCGCATTGTCCACGCTCAAACGCTCTTTTGGGGACGCACGCACTTGATATAGCCAACACTGCAAAGCACGGCGTAGGGCTCACACTCGGAACGGACGGGCTTAGCTCAAATATCAGCTTAAATCTTTGGGACGAGATGAGGGCGGCTATCTTCACACATCAAAACTGCGAGCTTGAGGGTTTGGCTGCTCTATTGCTCAAATCAGCCACGATAAATGGCGCAAAGGCTTTGGCTCTGAACAAGGGCGTGTTGAGCGAAGGATATGACGCTGACATCATCGCTTTGAAGCTACCGCAAAGCCCAAAAGATATTTCACAACTGCCGCTGCAAATCATCTTGCGAACGGGCAAAGCTGAGGCGATTTATATAGGCGGCGTGAAGAGGTAGGGGGTTTTACGGAGATTTTGCAAGCAAAATCTCCTAAGACATCTTTTATGTTTTCTGGCACGCTCTTTTGCACCAATACGTCGTTGCTCGCTCGCCTGCGTCGTCATATACTAAGATGTATTATTCCTAGCAGGCTCACTCCCTGCCTCGTCTTGGCACAAAATACCTGTGTCATAAAGACATAAATTTGGTATGCTCAAGGTCGTTCAACAGCCTCCCTCTCCATTCCGTCATTGCGAGCTTGTACCCAAGCGTGGCAATCCATATTTTGCCTTTTTGCACCGCACACGCCCCCTTGTGTCATTGTGAGGAGCGAAGCGACGTGGCAATCTCAGCTATTCGTCAAAACTCAAATAAACACAGATTATTCGCCTGCGGCTCTGAATGACACAGGGGTAGGACACAACCAATGGATTGCCACGCCAACGGAGCGCAATGACGGAGAGAGTAATTACAGGTATAAAAATATCAACCATTTTTAAGCGTTATACTTAAATGGAGTACACTAAATCATTAACATAAATAAAAAAACAGCCAAATAAGGTACAATAAGTACAAAAATCATTGTGAGCTTCTGAATGAAAAAAGTTTTATGTTTTTTGCTATTTTTTCAGTTATACATTTATGGGGAAAATGAAGTGGAAAATCTTGAGGTAAAAATCAAATCTTATCGTGATGTGATGAATGTCATTTACAGCGAAACGTACCCTGCCAAATTTCACCCCGACGACCACGCTTGGAGCGCAGTCACATTGCGAAAGCCGATGGATATTGCTACTTTGGTGGTATTGGGGTATGGCATGATGAAAGATAAAGACCATGTTTATTACGAAAGCCAAGCCAGCAATATTCTATTTGACGGTTGGTTTTTGTTCAAAGATGCACACACGGCGAGCTTTGAGTATGTAGGTGGAGCGTTTTACAAAGATAAAAACAACGTTTATTTTAAAGATGGCAATAATATAAGAGTCGTGAGCGTTCAGGACAGAGCGACACTTGTCTATCTTGGCGGCAATTTTTACAAAGATAAAATAAAAGTTTATGAGTACACGAGAAGAGAGAACTTGGAGAGCGTGAAAGGTGCGCACGCTGAAAGCTTTGAGATAATAAATGATATTTTTGCCAAAGATAAAAACGCTATCTTTATAGAAGGCAGGAGTGTAAAAAACAGCGACCCCTCAACGTTTCAAAAGATAGATGAGAATTATTATAAAGATAACAATCTCGTCTATTTTCTTGAAAGTAACTCCGCACGTGTTTTTTGGGCGGACGCTAAAAGTTTTGTGGTTGTGGATGAGAGTTTTGTCAAAGACAGCAATGGCGTATACGACAAAAATAGCGGCAAGACAATTCCAAATATCACACACCCAGCTAGTTTTGAAAAAATAGCCATATCAAATGCCACACAGAGGTTTTACAAAGACGAAGCGTATATTTATATGTATGACAATTATGACCATCTCACAAAACTTGCCGCCGACACCAAAACACTTGAGATTATCTCTTACGAGAGTTTTGAGCGCAAAAGGTATGGTAATTATTACTTATATATAAAAGACAGCGAAAATGTCTATTCGCTCAGCGATTTGGGCGGTAAAAAGATTTTGGACGCCGACCTTGCCACATTTGAGTCTTTGGGAGCTTTTTCTAAGGATAAAAACAGGATTTACTATCTTGGTGAGCATACTGTCAACATAGACTATGCGACATTTCGTCGTGCGGGAGATTATTATATAGATAAAAACTACCTTTACATCGGAAGCACTATGTTTCAGATAAAAGAGTTTGATATGTCGCTTTTTAGGGCGTTAAGATACCCGTACCACATATATGATGCGAGCGTTTATTATTACGATGGCGGCAAGATGCAAGGACTTGAAGGGGCTGACGCAGCGACATTTAGCGTTTTAGAGTACAAATACGCCAAAGACAAAACAAGGGTTTATCATGATATCTCAAAAGTACTTGCAGGTGCGCACGCAGCGAGCTTTGAAGTGCTTGATGAGAAGTGGAGTAAAGATAAAACAAAAGTTTACAAGCGTGAAGATGGAGCGATAAGCAAAACAAAACGCACATTTGACGCTGCGAGTTTTGAGCTGATAAAAAACAGCACCTATATCAGAGATAAAAACGGCGTTTATAGCATATATGCGGGAGCGGATATCAAAAACACGAAAGACGCGGCAACTTTTGAGATACTAAATGACACATACGCCAGAGATAAAAACCACATTTACAGCGGTGAGCATATAATAAAAGACGCAGATTTGGCGAGTTTTGAAGCGATAGATAAGGTTTGGGCAAAAGATAAAAACAGCCTCTACCGCTATGGGTGGACGATGCTGCATATAGATGTCAAAACATTTCAAAAGATAGACGATGAATATGTATCGGATAAAAACGCCATTTATAACAAAGACGGCAAAATTGTTAAAGTTTTTAGAGGAGGGAGAAAATGATATATACTTATTTTATCAAAACGCCTATCGGGCTGATGAGGGCGGCTGAGAGAGAGGGTGCATTGACGGGGCTTTGGTTTGAGGGGCAAAAGCATTACCCAAACACGGACGGCTGGATAGAGAAAGAGAGCGAATTGTTTGAGGCTTTGCGGGTTTGGCTTGAGCGTTATTTCAAGGGTGCGGCGGAGGACGTTACGCTGCCCATATCTTTGGAAGGCACGCCTTTTCAAAGAGATGTTTGGCGGCTTTTGCGGCAGATACCATACGCACAGAGTGTAACTTACGCGCAGATAGTCAACAGACTCAAGCGTGAGAAAAATCTCTTTAAGATGTCAGCCAGAGCTGTAGGCAGCGCCATAGGACGCAATCCCTTGTCTATACTTGTACCTTGCCACAGGGTTTTGGGCAAAAACAACGCCCTCACAGGATATGCCGCTGGGGTTGATAAAAAGCTGTTTTTACTGCGGCTTGAGGGTGCGGAAATATAGCAATTTGCCCGTTTTTTCGCTATATTGTCGTTTTTATTATTTCAAAGGAGTTTATTGATGAGTGAACAAAACGTTGAGCCTCAAAAAGGGATAACTGTTTTTGGCGTTATCAAGGGAATACTTGGGTTTATACAAAACTATTTTAAATCGCTGATTTTTATTTTGATACTTTTTGTCATATTTATCGCTCCAAATCTGAGCAGCACGCAAGAGAGCGCAAATCTCGTGCGCATAGACCTTAGCGGTGTTATCATGGAGTCCGACACGCTCGTGAGAGATATACAAAACGCATTTGAAAGCGACAATATAAAAGGTGTTTTATTTGTCGTAAACTCCCCGGGCGGAGCGGTTTCTCCATCTCTTGAGATATCTATGGCGCTCAAGCGTTTGGCGGAGAAAAAGCCCGTTGTCGCTTACGCTGCAGGCAGTATGGCAAGCGGAAGTTACTACGCCTCCATACACGCCACGCACATCATAGCAAATCCGGGTTCCATGATAGGCTCAATAGGCGTCATAATGCAATCGCCAAACATAGAAGAGCTTGCAAAAAAAGTCGGTATCAGCGAGCAGGTCGTGAGTGCGGGGGATTATAAACAGGCGGGGACTATCATGAGGCAGTGGACGCCAAAAGAGCGTGAGAGTTTGCAGGAGCTTATAGACGATATATACGAGCTTTTTGTTGATGATATCGTAAAAGCGAGAGGGCTTGACAAGGCAAAAGCGAGCGAATTTGCCAACGCCAGAGTTTTTATCGCCTCCAAAGCGCAAAAAGCGGGACTTATAGACGCTGTGGGAAGCATACAGGACGCACAGGACGCTTTGTTGAAACTCTCAAATGTAACGGAGCCTTCGTGGCAAGAGCCGGACTTGATAGAGAAGTTTAGCAAGAGATTTGCCGTTGAGATGAGGTCGCAGATAAGCACACTGTTTTACGGGATAGGGGCGTATTGAGCTGCGAGTAAAGCATTTTCGCTAAGGTTTTGCTGTAAAGTGTGAGCTTTGGCGAAGTGCTGGTTATGATTTAAACGTTTATTTATTTTCTATCGCTTCAAAAGATTTTTCTATTTTACACATCAGGACGTTTGAGGATATATTTGTAAAAAACTTATTTTCCTCTTCTTTGGTCGCAGTTTCAAATATATTTAATATAACTTTACTTTCTGTAAAAACAAGAATATTATAATATTTTTTTAATATAAATAAAAAAGTTTTTTATAAGGAGTATTAGTATGAAAAAGTTGCTTATATTGTTGATGAGTGTATTTGGTGTTGCAAATGCATCATTGGTGTCTGATGGCAAGTTGGAAATGATTTCAACAATAGACGAATCTTCGCTATTGGTATTGGAACATAACATAGATTTTCAACAAAACAATCAGAATATGAATGTAGCTTGGCATCATTCACACTATTCACATAGCTCCCATAGTTCTCACAGTTCTCATAGTTCTCACACATCACATACATCTTCGTATTACCCATATTAATATGAATAGTGTGTATTGTGTAAATTTAGATAAAGAGCTTTTTGGTAAAGAAGCAATTCAAGAAGCTCTTTATGAATATATTGATTCATATTTTGTCGATATGGAAGCGGTAAACAGCGGCTTCAAGATCACTTTTTCATCAAAAAACAGTAATGATGATAAAGATCTGATAGCTGGTTTTAAAAATAGAGTTATTGATCATCAAATAAGAAAAAATATAGAAAAAGAGTCAAGCTATATACAAAATGTTATTACCGAATATGCATATTCCTCTGTAAAAAAAAACTAATTTTTGATAATGTAACGATTAATCACTATAATTTATTTCCTTTCGTATTTAAAAAATATGCCGCTGATGTTTTAATCGTTAATTGTGCGGGAGAACACTACTTCATTGGCAAAGATGAGTTTGAAAAGTTAATATCACATTCTCTTGATAAAAATTCCTCTGTGTTCAAAACTTTAAAATCCAAATTTTTTATTTATGACAATCAACACGAGTTGTGTTCCGCAGTAGAGTTACTTGGAAATCAAATAAGAACGAAGCAGCGATATTTACTCAATTTTACATCATTGCATATGGTGGAAATAACATCGTTGTGTAATCTAAAATGTAGCTATTGTCAGGCTTCTACGCTCTCTTTTGATGAGAATAAGTCAAATAAAAAACAAAACATATTTAAAAAAGAAGTAGTTGATAAAATTATAGAGATGATTTTTAAAACAGTATCAAGTTCTATAAAGATTGAATTGCAGGGAGGAGAGCCTCTTGTCAATTGGGAATTTTGCAAGTATCTAATTGAAAATTCATATAAAAAAGCAGCGGAATATCCGCACAAATCTGTAGAAATAATATTGTGTACAAATTTAACTCTTATGGACAACAAAAAACTTGAATTTTTGAAAAAATATAAAGTAATCATCTCAACATCCATTGATGGGACAAAAGAGTTGCATGATACCCATAGGGTTACATATAGAGGCAAAGGTACTTATGATGTTTTTGTAGAAAAATTAAATTTAACAAGAAATATGATAGGACACAATAACGTTGGAGCATTGCTCACCGTTACAAATACAAATCTACATAGACTAAAAGAAGTTATAGATGAATATGTAAAATTAAAATTTGACGGTATTTTTATCAGGCCACTAAATCCGTATGGCAAAGCAAGTGCGATGAATAAAATTACTTTTGGCTATGAAGTAGATGAGTTTGTCGATGAGTACAAAAAAGCGTTAGATTATATCATTAAACTAAATTTAGATGGGCAAATATTTGTTGATTATTACTCCAGTTTGCTGATAAGAAGAATCCTTACTCCTTTTTCTACAGGATTTGTTGACTTGCAAAGTCCTGCCGGCGCCGGAATAAGTGGTGCAATGTATGATTTTAATGGCAATGTTTATCCAACAGACGAAGCACGAATGTTAGCAAGAATGGGCGACAATAGCTTCTGTATAGGCAATGTAACAAGCAATAGCTATGAAGAGATATTTAGATCCGAAAAGCTTATTGACATTACAAGGTCATCCATATTGCAGGCCATACCAATGTGCAATAGCTGTGTTTTTAATACATATTGCGGCGGAGACCCCATAAGAAGTTATATTGAGCATGGAGACTTGATAGGCTTTATGCCGAGTAGTAATTTTTGCAAGAAAAATATGCTGATATTCAACCATTTATTTGATCTAATCAAGGAGAACAATAGCGACATAATGAATGTTTTTTGGAGTTGGATCAATAAAAAAAATATACGAGAGATTAAAGTATGATAACAACAAAATCCAAAGTAAATAATTTTGATAAAAGCTTTATTATAGCAACGGTTTCATCATCAAGGATAAATTTTAAACGTAATGTACAAACAGCATATATCGGAGAAACAGATAAGTTTACTTTTGGGCATAGTATATTTTTATCAAATTTGCCAAATATAGTTAAAAATATGCAAAATAGGCCATTGGTATATGATATAGAAGAGAGCTTTTTTCAATACTTGCAAGATGGAGATGTGATCGCAATCTACCAAAATGGCACTATTCATATTATTTGGGACAAAAATTTAAACAAAAATGATGCTACGCTTTTTATGACAAATCAATGTAATGCAAATTGTATTATGTGTCCACAGCCCCCTAAAAAGGATGAGCATTCGTTTTACGAAATCAACAAGAGTATGTTAAATTATATAGCAGATAAAAATATTTATTGGATTTCTATTACCGGCGGAGAACCAACACTCAAATCAGTTGAACTTTTATCACTTTTGAGATATTCACAAAAGTTATTTCCTAAAGCAAAAATAGACTTATTGACAAATGCAAAAAAATTAGAAGATTTTAGTTTTGCAAAAGAGGTCGCATTGTCAAACTCCAACATAACTTTTTGTGTTTCATTTCCAAGCGACGATGAAGATGATTTCAATATGATTATGGGTACAAGAAACTTCACACATGCAATAAGTGCGATACAAAATCTTGGATTGTTAAGGCAGATGGTCGAATTGAGAATCGTTATAATGGAGCAAAACTATAACAGGCTTCTTGAAATATCAGAATTTATTTATAGGAATTTCCCATTTGTCGTTCATATCGCCTTCATGGGTTTGGAGATCGTAGGCAACGCTCATGATAATTTTCAAAAGATAGATATTTTGCCATTAAAATACAGTCAAAATTTACTTGACGCAGTCGTGTACCTAAAACAAAGAGATATGAATATATCAATTTACAATGTCCCCTTTTGTTTATTGGACAAAAAACTATGGCCTTTTATCAAAAATTCAATTTCCAAATGGAAACAAACATACGAAGAAGAGTGTCGTTTTTGCGCAAAGATAGACAATTGTCCGGGCATATTTTCTACAACAAAAGAATCAAATTATAA
This sequence comes from Campylobacteraceae bacterium, assembly GCA_031290675.1. Taxonomy (GTDB): domain Bacteria; phylum Campylobacterota; class Campylobacteria; order Campylobacterales; family Campylobacteraceae; genus JAIRKW01. The sequence continues at coordinate 18,149 of JAITNC010000070.1, forward strand.
ATTAGAAGCCATTAAAACATAAAAATCAAAGGGCCATTTTGTTTCGTTTTCGCCTTATAAACATAGCGTGAAGACATAATGAAAATATTATCACAGCCGTTCCTATCGAGAGGCTGATGTAGTTTTCTACTTTTTCCCAAAAGAGGATATTTA
>JAITNC010000095.1 GCA_031290675.1 Campylobacteraceae bacterium
TGTGAATGACAACGGTAGCAATGGCTCTGAATGACAATGTGGGGAATGAATTGGGCAAAAAAAAATGAAGAGGCTGTTTTTTTAAAGTTATCACTTTAGGAGGGTTAAAATCTTTACAGCCTCTCGCACTTTTTCCAAAGGAGCTAAAATAAAATCAATATAAGTATAAGCTCTAACGGTAAATGAGCGGTAAATCATACGCGAAATGGTACAAAATTTATCCGAAAATTTAAAAATTTTTCGCTATTCGTTGCTCCAGCCTCCGCCGAATACTTTGTATAGTGAAACAAGTGATTTAAGGTGGTTTAATCTCTGCGCCGCTTCAGAATCCCTCGCTGAGAAATATTTGTTTTGCGCATCAAGAAGCGTCGTCAAATCACTCGTGCCATATTTGTACTGAAGACTTGCTATATCAAGTGAGCGGGAAGACTCATTTGATATCTCTCGCTGTAACAACTCCTGCGAATTTTGATAAGCCGCCGACAAAAGTGCGTCCTCGCTCTCTTGCAAAGCGGTCAAGATGACTTTATTGTAGTTTTGTATCGCGACTTTGGTTTTTGACACTTCTACATCTTTCAAATCTTTCAGCCGTCCGCCGTCAAAAAGCGTGTAAGCGGCGTTGAGCGCGAGAGATAAAACGCTCGTCGGGTCTCTAAAAGACAAAAGAGCAGAGCTTGACACACCGCCGCTTCCTGTCAAAGAAAAGCTTGGAAATCTCTCAGCGTTAGCGACTTTTGTAGCCGCATTTGCCGACTCAACATTGGCTTTGGCTTTGGCTATGTCCGGTCTTTTCAAAAGCAGTTCGGAGGGCAGTCCCGCTTCAACGGAGGGCAATTTGAACTCCCAAAAAGCGTCTGAATTTACCTCAAAACCCTGCGGCAGACTTCCCACCAAAACAGCTAAAGCGTTTTTGGCTTGTGAGCTTTGAAGCTCCAGACTTTCCACGCTTGCTTGTTGAGATAACAGTGAAGTTCGTTGGCGGCTCACATCAAGAAGCCCTACAGAGCCGCTTTTGTACTTAGCCTCAACGATACTCATAAGCTGAACGCTGATATTCAGGTTGTCTTTGGCTATCACAAGGCGCTCTCTTAAGCCCAAAAGGCTAAAATAACTCTCCGCCACAGAAGCATACATAGAGAGCGTGATAGCGTCTTTGTCGTACTTTGTAGCGTTAAATCTCGCCTCTGCGCCCTCGTTGCTCGCTCGTATCTTGCCCCACAAATCAACCTCATAATTTATCCTCAAGCTCGCACTTGTGGATTTTGAAGTGGTGGAAGGCGAGCCGTCACGCTTTGACGTACCTTCGCTGCTTCCTGCTGAGAGTGAAGCTGTCGGGAGATAGCTCGCTTCGCTTATGCCAAGCTGCAAGCGGGCTTGCTCTATATTTTCATAAGCTATCAAGATATCGGGGCTGTTTTTGACCGCTTGTTCTATCAAGGCGTTGAGCGTAGGGGAGTTGAAACTCTCCCACCATACTGCCGAAATACCGCTGTTGTTGCCTGAGCTTGCGGCGTCAAATGCCAACGGCACTTCCAAATCGCTCTTGAGCGGGTCTGGGTGTATACTGCAGCCATAAAAAGTAACAGCCAAAATCATCATATATATGTATCTCATAAATCACTCTCCTGCAAGCGCAACGACTGGGTCTAATCCAGCCGCTTTCCGCGCCGGTAAAAATCCAAAAATAAGCCCTGTGAAAAAGGCGCAGCTAAATGCCAAAATAATCGGCATAAGGTTGTAAACCACGGGCATTCCCAAATGTCCTATGATAAAACTCGCTATAACTCCCAAAACCATGCCTATCAAGCCGCCGAACGCCGAAACTATCAGTGCTTCTATCAAAAACTGCTGCATGATATTTCTACCGCGCGCACCCGTAGCCACACGTATGCCTATCTCTTTTGTGCGCTCCGTAACGCTCACGAGCATGATATTCATAACGCCGATACCGCCGACTAAAAGCGATATGGCGGCGATAGAACCCAAAAGTATCGTAAAGGTATTTTGAGTCTGCTCAAGGCTTTCCATCAAAGAGGTCATATTTAGCACTCTAAAGTCCTCAACGCCGTGTCTTTGCTTCAAAAGCGACGTGATACTCTCCTCCGTCTGCGACATCTTCGTCGTATCAGCAACGCCTATGCGGATATTTCGCAGGTATTTTTGCCCTATGATGTGCAGATTTCCCGTCGGATACGGCGTAAATACGACATCGTCCTCATCATCGCCCATAACGGAAGCGCCTTTTTTGCTCATAACGCCGATGATTTGGAACATGATGCTATCTACCAAAATATACTTGCCTATCGGGTCATCGTTCGCAAAAAGGTCTTTCGCAACGCTGTCGCCGAGTACCAAAACTTTGGCGTAATTTTGCTCGTCATCTTTTGTGAAAAACACGCCCTTCGCTATAGGCCAGTCACGCACTTGCGGATAAGCCCACGAGTTCGCGTTTAGGTTCGTGCTTTTGTCGTTGTTATTATACCTTAAAGTTATGCTTTTCCGCGCCTCCGGCATAGCGGCTATGATATTGTCAAGTTGATTGATAGCCTCAACATCGCTCAAAACGAGCGTTTCTACGGAATTTCTGCCTTGAGAGTTTGGCATACCCGGAAATACCATTATCATATTTGTACCCATAGATGTTATGCGTTTGAGCACGTCCTCTTTCGCACCGTCCCCGATAGCGAGCATGGATATAACGGAAGCTACGCCTATGACGATGCCAAGGAGCGTCAAAACAGTTCTAAATATATTCATTCGCAAAGAGCTTATCGCCATAGAAACAGCCTCTATCATCTCGTAAAAAAACATCTTTGGAGATAGTGTAGCTTTATTTGTGTTACCAAAGCGTGATTTGGCGATGACATTTTTGTCAGAATCCTCTTTTTTGGGCGTGGGGTTTGAGAGTATCTTGCCGTCTTTTATCTCTATCGTGCGGTGTGCGTGCGAGGCGACTTTGGCGTCATGCGTTATCAAAACGACAGTATGTCCAAGTTCGCAAAGCTTCAAAAGAAGGTTTATCACCTCTTCGCCGCTTTTGCTGTCAAGTGCGCCCGTAGGCTCATCGGCGAGGATTATCTGTCCGCCGTTCATCAAAGCTCTCGCGATGGAAACTCTCTGCTGTTGTCCGCCGCTGAGCTGTGAAGGGTAAAAATCGGCTCTATGTTCAAGGCCGAGCGAGCTTAAAAGCTCACTCGCTTTTTGTTTGCGCTCGCTTCTGCTAAGTCCGGCGTAGATAGATGGCACCTCAACGTTGCCGAGAGCTGTGAGCGAATGTATAAGATGATAGCTTTGGAATATAAACCCAAACGACTCACGTCTGAGCCTTGCCAACTCATCTTTTTTGAAATCGCTTATATCTCTGCCGTTAAATTTGTATGTGCCCGAGCTTGGTTTGTCAAGGCAGCCTATGATATTCATAAGCGTTGATTTTCCAGAGCCTGACGCTCCTATGATAGCGACAAACTCGCCCTCGTTGATGTCCAGACTGACATCGTTCAGTACGGTTACTTTTCCTTCGCCGCTGCCAAATTTGCGATAGATACCTCGCAGCTCTATCAAACTCATCTCATCATACCAATCGGTGAGCGTTGCTGCCTGCTGACATTTGTGCCTGTTCGTTGTGAGTCAGCTCTTGGCGGAGCGTCCACAGAAGCGAAATTGGCGGCTATGGTGTCGTTTTCGTTTAGTCCTGAAAGTATCTCAACCTGCACTCTGTTACTCACTCCAAGCTCAACTCTCGTTGGGGCAAATGTGCCGTTTGGACTTTGAAGCAAAATGCGGGCGTTTTTACTCTCGCTGTCCCTTTTTGATATCGCTGTTACGGGCACAAGAGTAGCGTTGATAGATGAAGATACGACAAAAAACACTTGCGTGGTCATAGAGTTCATCAAATCGCCCAATGTATTGTCTACATCAAAAATAGCCTTATACAAAACGACATTGTTCGTAACTTTTGGAGTTGGCTCAACTTTGAGCAGTTTTGTTCTCCAAACTTTCGTGCTTCCGAGCGTTTTAAAATACACCTCCATACCTTTTGTGAGTTTGGTAACGTCAGCTTCGGAAACATCGGCTTCTATCGTAACCGTAGAGAGGTCGGCTATCTGCAAGATGGTCGGCGTATTTTGGTTGGCATTGAGAGTTTGCCCTTTTTTGACGCTGATAGATGATATGGTGCCGCTCATCGGCGCATAAATCATCGTATATTCAAGGTTTGCTTTGGTCTCTTTCAAGGACGACTCTGTTTGCGCTATTTGCGCTTTTATCATATCTATATTTGCTTCTGCCGACAATAACGCAGCTTCGGCGTTTTCGTAAGCCTCTTTGCTTGTAGCGTCGCTCGCTAAGAGCTCGGTCTGTCTTTGGAAAGTGAGCTTTGCAAGCGTGAGTTTCGCTTCTCTGTCTTTCAGCTGCGACATCTGATACACAAGCTCCGCTTTGCTGGACTCAACCTTCGTTTCAAGAACGGTTTTGTCTATCTCAGCCAGCAAATCGCCCGCTTTTACGCTGTCGCCGACTTCAATGTGCAGTTTCATCACCTGACCGGAAACTTGCGCGCCGACATCAACGTATGACTTTGGACTTACTATACCTGTAGCCGTTACGACATTTTCTATATCGCCCTTGACAACTTTCGTTGTGGTAACATTTGCATTTTTGTTTTTACCCGACACGTATAGGTTGTAGCCAAAAACACCACCGCCGATGAGTGCTAAAGCTAAAATGGTTACTATAATTTTCTTTTTCATTTGTTCTTTTTGCCTTTAAATTTACGCTTTAATGAACGTTTGTAGTATAGCATATAACCGGTCACTGTGAATAAAACTACGGCAAAACAAGAGATAAAATACAAGCTCAAACCGGCTATTCCGAAAAAATCTCCGCTATGAAGCGCAAATATACTGCTCATGAACTTCTCGCCGGTCGTTTTGTCGTCATACTTTGTATGTTTTACTATCTCTTCTGTTTTCATATCTACTTGCAGCTGATTTGTCGCACGGCTGTGCTGTGGGTTTTTGAGAGCGTAGTTGAAGCTAAAAATACTCTCGCCCGCTTTTGGCAGCTGCATCGTAAAGGTTGAGTAACCGCCCTCTATGTTTTTTACAAAAAAGTCGTAAGCTTTTTGCGCTTCTATATCGGTTTTTTCACTCTGCTCAACTTTAGGTGCAATAACTTGGTTTTCATCGCTTTTTGGCTTTTCTGCCCTCTCGCCTCTGTTTGTGTTGGCTGCTTGCTCACCTGTGAAGGTTCTGTTACCGCCCCGCTCGCCTCTTGGTTCACCATCTGAAGCTGAGATTTCAGCCCTCTCGCCCGTGAATGTTCTGTTACCGCCCCGCTCACCTCTTGGCTCGCCTGTAAATGTTCTGTTTGTTGCGGCTGTCTGTTCACCTGTAAAGGTTCTATTACCACCGCGCTCGCCTCTTGGCTCGGTCGCAAATGTTCCGTTTGCGGCGATTGTCTGCTCACCTTCTATGATTTTGTTTTCGCCTCGTTCAACTCTTAGCTCGGGTGTTTTATTATCATTTGTGGTAGTGGGTGCAGCTCCGTGTGCGCCGCCTCTTTGCCCCATCGCAGGTCGCTCAAC